>JBDSLP010000045.1:0-7692 GCA_039916325.1 Nakamurella sp.
GGACGCCCTCCTCGGCGACAAAGAGAAGCAGCACCTCGTTGGGCGTCCACCCGTCCCGTCCTCGGGGGATCAGGAGATACAGCACCTCGTCGGGCGTCCACCCGTCCCGTCCTCGGGGGATCAGAAGGTACAGCACCTCGTTGGGCGTCCACCCGTCCCGTCCTCGGGGGGTCAGGAGATACAGCACCTCGTCGGGCGTCCACCGGTCCGTGCGAGCTCGATCAGGCGGAGAGAGTGCCGGTGCTGAGCTTGCGGGCCAGCAGGGACGCCCCGGCGACGCCTGCGGCCATGGTGAGCACGGACGGCCAGGCGCCGAGCTTCTTGGCCAGCGGGTGGCTGGCGCCGAATGCTCCGGTGTACAGCGCGCCGAGGCCGGCTGCGACGGGCCAACCGAGTTGGCGCTTCCACTGCACCTGGGCCATCGCCCCGGCGGCGGCGAGGATCACGCCGCCGTACTCCCGGCGGGTGTTGCTGGCGACGGCGTACCCGCCGACCATCCCGATCGTGGTGAAGACTTCCGGGGGTATCTTCATGCGCTGTTCTCCTCCTGCGGTGCGGCCTGGCCTGTCAGGTGCACATCTTCCCGGACCAGCCGCCCCGGGTAGGACGCGTCCCCTCTCGGCGCCGGCCCGACCCCCGACCGGTCGGGTATCGCGTCACGGGAACTCACCCCCTCCCGTACGCCCGCAACATTCCCCGGACCTGGTCCGCCGGCAACCGCGGATGCGGCAGGTAGCACTGCACCACCAACCCGTCCAGGAGCGCCACGAACTCGATGGCCTGGCGAACCGGGTCCATCACCTGTAGCGACCCGTCAGCCGCACCCCGTTGCAGCAACGAGGCGACGAGTCCGTGCAGCTCGCGGTAGATCTCGGACTGCCAGTCCCCGTAGCGGGGCTCGTGGGAGGCCAGGGCCCAGAAGTCCAGCCACAGCCGCCAGTGCTGCCGGGCCCGGTCGTCGGATCCGATGAGCCCGTCGATGAGCAGGTCCAGCCCGGCCGCCCCGGTCGGCGCCTCGGCGGCGGCGGAGGTGACCGGCGCGGAGAACGCCACCATCTCTTCGGCGAGGACCCCGGCCAGCACCTCGTCGATGCCGTCGAAGTGGTAGGTGACGGTGCCCAATGCGACGTCTGCGGCGCGCGCCACATCGCGCATGGTGGTAGCGGACAGGCCTTGGTCGGCGATCAGCGTGCGGGCGGATTCGATGATCATCCGGCGCCGGACCTCGGGGGGTCGGCGGCGCCGGGGGGCCGGTGTCGCAGTCTGCTGGGTCACGTTCGGTCGCCTCTTCCGTTGGCGGCGGGCCTGCGCTACGATCTTAATCGTACGATCGAACGATTAATCTGACAAGGGTTGATCACCTGCGTTGACAAGGGGAAACGGTGTATCTGCTCCGCAAGCCGATCCTGGCGCTGTCCGCGTCGGACAAGGTCCGCGACGTGATCACCCGGGCGCCGGTCACCCGCGCTGTGGTCGATCGATTCATCCCCGGCGCCACCGTCGCCCAGGCGGTCGACTCCATCCGTGGTCTGCGCGGCGAGGGCCTCCAGGTCAGCCTGGACTACCTGGGCGAGGGCGTCACGGATGCCGCCGGTGCGGCGGCCACCGTCGCCGCGTACCTCGAGCTGCTGCAGATGCTCACCGCTCAGCACCTGGTCGCCGGCGCGGAGGTGTCGGTCAAGCTCTCCGCGGTCGGTCAGGCGCTACCCGACGGCGAGGCGCTCGCGCTGGACAACGCCCGCACCATCGTTGCCGCCGCGTATGCCGCCGGCGCCAGGGTCACCCTGGACATGGAGGACCATCCGACCATCGACTCGACGTTGCGGGTGCTGCACGCATTGCGCGTCGATCAGCCCGACGTCGGCGTCGCCATCCAGGCCATGCTGCACAGAACCTCGCACGACCTGGAGTCGCTGGTCGGCCCGGGCTCCCGGGTCCGCCTGGTCAAGGGCGCCTACAACGAGCCGGTGTCCGTCGCGCACCAGGATTCGGCCGAGGTCGACCTGGCCTACGTCCGTGCGATCCGCCAGCTGATGGCCGGCGAAGGCTACCCGATGATCGGCAGCCACGACCCGAGGTTGGTCGAGATCGCGGTCGAGTTGGCGTCCGAGTACGGCCGCAAGGCGGGCGATTTCGAGTTCCAGATGCTGTTCGGCATCCGTCCCGACGAGCAGCGCCGGCTGGTCCGTGAGGGCCACACCGTCCGGGTCTACGTTCCCTACGGCGAGGACTGGTACGGGTACTTCACCCGGCGCCTGGCCGAGCGCCCGGCGAACCTGTTGTTCTTCCTGCGTTCGCTCGCCAGCCGTACCTGAGCCCCTTCCGACCTTCTGACCTGTACCGACTTCAGCCGAGGAGCCCTCGTGGACGCTGTCACCACCCCGCCCGTTCCGGTCAACGACCCGGTCCGCAACTACGCCCCGGGCAGCCCCGAGCGGGCTGACCTGGAAACCGCGCTGGCCACCTTCGCCGACGCCCGCGAGCTGCCGGCCGTCATCGGCGGCAAGGTCGCGCTGGCCAGCGGAGCGCCGTTCTCGGTCACCGCGCCGCACGACCACGCCCGGGTGCTCGGCACCTCGGCGCACGCCACCGCCGCCGACACCACCGCCGCGATCGACGCCGCGATGGCCGCCGCCCCCGCCTGGCGCGAGTTGAGCTTCGACGACCGTGCCGCCGTGATCCTCAAAGCCGCCGACCTGCTGACCGGCCCGTGGCGGGCCCGATTGAACGCGGCCACCATGCTCGGTCAGGCCAAGACCGCGTATCAGGCGGAGATCGATGCGGCCTGCGAGCTGGCCGATTTCTGGCGATTCAACGTCCACTTCGCGCGGCAGATCATCGCCGAGCAGCCGATGGCCAACGCCCCCGGGATCTGGAACCGCAGCGACCACCGCCCCCTCGAGGGCTTCGTGTACGCCATCACGCCGTTCAACTTCACCGCCATCGCTGGCAACCTGCCGACGGCACCGGCGCTGATGGGCAACGTCGTGCTCTGGAAGCCGTCGATGACCCAGCAACTCGCCGCGTCGGTCACGATGGATCTCCTGCGCGCCGCCGGGCTGCCGGACGGCGTCATCAACCTGCTGCCCGGTGACGGGCTGGCCGTGTCCGAGGTCGCGCTGGCCGATCCCCGGCTCGCCGGTATCCACTTCACCGGTTCGACGAAGACGTTCCAACACCTGTGGGCCGAGGTGGGCACCAACATCGCCCGCTACGACAGCTACCCGCGGCTGGTCGGTGAGACCGGCGGCAAGGACTTCATCCTGGCCCACCCGTCCGCCGACGTGGACATCCTGCGCACCGCGATCGTCCGCGGCTCGTTCGAATACTCCGGGCAGAAGTGCTCGGCGTCGTCGCGGGTCTTCGTGCCGCGCTCCATCTGGGGCAAGCTGCGCGATGACCTCGCCGCCGAGACCGAGGCGCTGACCATCGGTGACGTCGAGGACTTCCGCAACTTCACCAGTGCGGTCATCGACGAGCGGGCGTTCGACAAGCACGCCGCCGCCATCGACCGGGCCCACAAGACCGCCGGCATCGAGGTGCTGGCCGGTGGGACCTACGACAACAGCAACGGCTGGTTCGTCCGCCCGACGGTCCTGGTCGGCGAGGACCCGACCGACGAGATCTTCTCCACCGAGTACTTCGGCCCGATCGTCAGTGCCTTCGTCTACGACGACGCAGATTTCGACTCGGTCGTGAACATGGTCGACAAGGGCAGCAGGTACGCCCTCACCGGCTCGATCATCGCCGCCGATCGGCACGCCGTCGCCGCCGCGACCGCCGCGCTGCGCTTCTCGGCGGGCAACTTCTACATCAACGACAAGCCGACCGGGGCCGTGGTGGGTCAGCAGCCGTTCGGTGGCGGCCGCGCCTCGGGCACCAACGACAAGGCCGGCTCCGCCCTGAACCTGCTGCGCTGGACCTCCCCACGCTCCATCAAGGAAACCTTCGCCGCCCCCACCACGGTCGGCTACCCCCACCAGGCCTGACCCGCCGCCCGCCCCACCCGTACCGAGCCGACGAGGACCGTCCGGTCGGTTCTCGTCGGCCCGCAGATCTGTCGGTCCGACCCGTCCGCGGATCTGTCGCGTCCCCGACCGGCACGCTCACGGGAGCAACAACGACCTCACCTCGGCGACCGCCGCCGCCGGCCCCGCCAGATGCCACCTGATCCCCTCATGGACGAACACATCCGTGATCCCACCGGCCCCCTGCACGAGGGCCGCCCCCGGGAGCCAGTCCCAGGACAGCGTGTCCGCGTGCACCCAGACGCCGAGCCGCCCGCCGGCGACGGCCGCGAGCTCCACCGATCCGGAGCCGAGCACCCGCAGTGCCGCGGATCCGGAGATGCTGCGCAGTAACGGTTCGATGAGTTCGGGCCGGGACAGCCGGGCCGGGTTGAGGTAGGTCGAGATGGAGATCTCGTGCAGGGACGCGTCGACCAGCGACGGCACCGGTGCTCCGTTGAGGGTGGTGGGGATCGACGGCCCGCCGAGCCACAGCTCGTCGGTGGTGGCCTGGTAGACCGCGCCGAGCAGCAGTTCGTCACCGTCGACGAGCGCCAGTGCCGAGCACCACTCGGGCAGCCCGGAGACGAAGTTGTAGGTGCCGTCGACCGGGTCGACGATCCAGGTGCGCCGCCCGTCACGGGCCGCGCCCTCCTCGCCGATGATCCCGTCGGCCGGCCGCAGCTGCGCCAGTCGTTCGGCGATCATCGCCTCGGCGGCCGTGTCGGCATCGCTGACCACGTCGCTGATGGACGTCTTCCGGTCGACGACGAGCAATCCCTGGCGCATGGTCAGCGCGAGCTTGCCGGCCTCGGTGACCAGCTGAGCGGCCAGGTCGAGGTCGGCCGTGAGGTCGGGAGCAGGGTTCGGAGTAGCCACCCGATCACCCTAACGACGCCCGGGAAACATCCGGTGGCCGCGTCAGCGGCGGAACCGGAACCCCCGGGACCCATCCGCCCGACCTCGGGAGGCACCCGCCCAACCCCGTACTCACCGGACTCCGCCCCCCAGCGCGGCGTCGACCGCGGCCAGGTCGTCCTCCGATGGCGTCCAGGCGTCGGCCGCCGCGGCGTTGGCCTCGATCTGCGCGACGCTGGTGGCGCCGGCGATCACCGAGGCGATCTGCGGCTGCGCGAGCAGCCAGCCGAAGGCGAGCTCCAACAGGCTGATGCCTCGTGCGTCCGCCAGCGCCTGCAGACCCTCGACCTGATCCCAGGGCGCCGCTGCCAGCACTCCCGGTTTGAGCGTGGTCAGCCGCGCACCCTCGGGTGCGTGGCTGCGCGAGTACTTCCCGGTCAGCAACCCGTTGAACAACGGGAAGAACGGCAGCACCCCGACACCGTGGGCCGCAGCTGCCGGCAGCAGCTCGGTCTCGATGCCGCGCCGCAGCAACGAGTACTCGTTCTGGGCGGAGACGAACGGCGTATAACCACCGGCGGACGCAGTCCAGGCCGCGTCGGCGAGCTGCCAGCCGGCGAAGTTGGAGTGCCCCAGGTATCGGACCTTGCCCTCACGGACGAGGTCGTCCAGTGCCGCCAACGTCTCCTCGAGCGGCGTCGACGGGTCGGGTTGGTGCAGCTGGTAGAGGTCGATCCAGTCGGTGCCCAGGCGGCGCAGCGATGCCTCGACCGCGGTCCGGATGTAGCGACGGGAGCCGCGGGCGCCGAAGTCGGGGCCATTGATCCCTTCCATGTCCATCCCGAATTTGGTCGCGACGACCACCTGGTCCCGCCGGGACCCCAAGGCGGCGCCGAGCAGCTCCTCGCTGCGGCCGTGCGGGGCGCCGTAGATGTCGGCGGTGTCGAACAGGGTGACCCCGGCGTCGACGGCGGCTGCCACCACCTCCCGGGTGGCCTCGAGTGTCTCGGTGGCCACACCCGTCCGGCCGAAGTTGTTGCAGCCCAGCCCGGTCGCCGAGACGACGAGGCCGGCGGAGCCGAGATGGCGCAGCGGGGGAGTGTTCATGGTCCAGACCGTAGCGACCGGACAGCCGCGTGCGGCCACGTACGGTGGCCAGCGTGTCCGCGAAGCCCAAGAAGAAATGCTGCCTGAGCAAGCCGCGATGCTCGCGCTGCCCGATCCGCATGCTCGCCGAGGGGACCATGCCGGCCGGCTATGCGGTGCACAAGCTGAAGTTGGTCAAGGTCGGATCCCGGGGGAAGGCCCACCCGAACGTCACCACGTCGATGCTGACCACACCGGGCACGAAGGGCAGGAAGATCAGCAAGGGCAGCAAGGGCAGCAAGGGGAGCAAGGGCACGAAGGTCAGCCGGGGTATGAAGGCCAAGAGGGCCGCGAAGGCCGAGCAGACGGCGAAGAAGAGGTAGCCGCCGCCGGATCTCACCCCCACGGGTCCGGCCGGCGCGCTCGTACTGTGAACCGATGGGCCTCTTCTCCGACTTCTTCGCCACGACGAAGACCACCCTCCCGACGGTCGAGAACGCGCTCCGCGGGTCGGATCGACCGATTCCGGTCGACGGGACGCACACCGTGCTGGGCACCCCGACCGTCGGTCCGTGGCCGCCCGGATCCGCGACGGCGGTCTTCGGGATGGGCTGCTTCTGGGGGATCGAGCGGCTGTTCTGGCGGTTGCCCGGTGTGTTCACCACGGCAGCCGGTTACGCCGGTGGCATCACCCCGAACCCCACCTACGAGCAGACCTGCTCCGGCCGGACCGGGCACACCGAGGTCGTTCTCGTGGTGTTCGACCCGGATCGGATCAGCTACGCGGACCTGCTGGTCGCGTTCTGGGAGAACCATGACCCCACTCAGGGGATGCGTCAGCATGGTGACCGCGGCACCCAGTACCGCTCGGCGATCTACCCGACCACCGGGGAGCAGCGGGCCACGGCGGAGGCGTCCCGCGACGTCTACCAGGCGCGGCTGACGGCGGCCGGACACGGCACGATCACCACCGAGATCGTCGGTGACGTGGCCTTCTACTACGCCGAGGACCACCATCAGCAGTACCTCGACAAGAATCCCGGCGGCTACTGCAACATGCACGGCACCGGGGTCAGCTGCACCCTCGACGCCGGCACCGACGGCGCCGGGCTGGGCGTCTCGGCGCACTGAACCCGGCTCTGCTGAGCCTGGCCCACCCGGCGGCCCGGGTGGCGGCGGCCTCGAGGTCGTCGTGCGGACCGTCGGATGCAGGACGACGATGAACCCCATGACCTCCCCCGGCGCGTCCCAGCGGGTGGCGACGCTGTTCGACAGCGTGGCCCCGACCTACGAAGCGGTCGGAGCGCCGTGGTTCGAACCGATCTGTCGACGGCTGGTCGCGGAGATGGACCCCCGTGACGGGGACGTCGTCCTCGACGCCGGCTGCGGTCGCGGCGTGGCGTTCCCCGCGTTGGCCGCGGCGGTGGGCACCGGCGGTCGGGTCGTCGGTATCGACATCTCGCCGGGCATGGTCGAGCGGGCCCGCGACGTGATCGGCCGCCACCAGTTGCACCACGTCGAGGTCCGGCTGATGGACGCCGTCGCTCCGGCCCTGCCGCCGGTCTCGTTCTCGATGGTCGTGTCGTCCCTGGTGCTGTTCTTCCTCCCCGACCCCGCGGCGGCGCTCCGGTCCTGGCACGATCTGCTGGTGCCCTCGGGCCGGTTGGGCGTCATCACCTTCGCCGAGCGGGATCCGCGGTGGGTGGAGGTGGACGGCCTGTTGACGCCCTACCTGCCACCC
>JBDSLP010000046.1:0-5697 GCA_039916325.1 Nakamurella sp.
GCCGATCGATGACCGGGCCACCCGGGTATCCGAGACCCAGCAGCCGAGCCACCTTGTCGTAGGCCTCACCGGCCGCGTCGTCGATGGTGGTCCCGATCTCGGTGATGTCGCCGGCCAGTGAGCCGACCCGGAGCAGCTGGGTGTGCCCGCCGGAGACGAGCAGCGCCAGCGTGTCGGCCGGCAGCGGGCCGTGCTCCAGAGTGTCGGCGGCGACGTGGCCGGGCAGGTGGTTGACCCCGATCAGCGGAACATCCCAGGCGGCGGCGTAGGCCTTGGCCGCAGCCACCCCGACCAGCAGGGCGCCGGCCAGCCCGGGCCCGCTGGTCACCGCGATGGCGTCCACATCGACCGGCCGCACACCGGCGGCGGTGAACGCGGCCCGGACGGTGGTGGTCATCGCCTCCAGATGCGCGCGGGAAGCGATCTCGGGCACCACTCCCCCGAAGCGGGAGTGCTGGTCCTGCGAGGAGGCGACGGACTGGCCGAGCAGCTCGACGCCGTCGGAAGTCAGCCGGACCAGGCCGACCCCGGTCTCGTCGCACGACGACTCCAGTCCCAGCACCACCGCACCGGCGCCCAGCGTGATCCGGTCCGTCATGAGGTCCTCACCATCGTGTAGGCGTCGGCACCGCTGGGTTGGTAGTACCGCTTCCGGAGGCCGGCGAGCTCGAAACCGAAAGAGCGGTAAAGCCCCAGCGCCGGCGCGTTGTCGGTCCGCACCTCGAGCCGGATCTCCCGCTCACCCGCCGCGTCGACCAGCGCCGCCATCAGCCGCCGGCCGATCCCGGTGCCCTGGAAGCCGGGGGCGACGCCGATGGTCTGCACTTCGGCAACCTCCGGATGAGCGGCGAGCCCGGCGTACCCGACGACCTCGGAGCCACCCCGGACGGCGACGTAGTGGAAGCCCTGCGCGAGCTCGGACCAGAACATCGCCTCGGTCCACGGCGAATCACCGGGGAACAACGCGGTCTCCAACGCCACCACCGCCGGGATGTCCCACCAGCGCAGCCGGGTCAGCGGCAGATCTCCCGGCCGGTCCGGTGACGACCGGGTGGTCATCGGCCCAACACCGACTTGCGGACCGATGACGGTTCGGTGGCGTCCGGTCGGCGCAGATAGAGCGGGCTCAGCGGCGTCGGCGGGGCGGCGAGATCGGCCGCCCCGATCAGCCCGGCGGTCAGCGGGAGGGCGGGAGCGCACACCGGCAGCAGCCCGTCGAGCAACAACACCCCCGGCCCGGTCATCGCCTCCGGGGTGACGTCGTGGGCGGTCAGCCAGTCCGGGACGGCCGCCGGCGCGACCGGCTCCGGGCCCGCGACTGTCGCGCCGCCGCGGTGTACCGACACGTACACCTCACGGCGGCGGGCGTCGGTGACGACCAGCACGGTGCCGGGCAACCCTGCGGCGAGGCCGTCGTGCGAACCGACGCCGTGGGCCGACACGGCCAGCCCGTCGGCCAACGCGGCGCCGGTGGCGATCCCCACCCGCAGCCCGGTGAACGGGCCGGGTCCGAGGCCGACCACCACCGTTCCGACCTCGTGCAGCGACCGGCCGGCGGCGGCCAGCGCGGCCTGCACCAGCGGCATCAGCTGCTCGGCGTGGGCGAACGCGTCGGTCAGTGTCCGCTCGGCGAGCACGGTCACGGCGGCGCCGGGCGCAGTCACCTCGGCCACCCCCGCCGTCAGTACGGGGGTCGAGGAGTCCAGGGCGAGCACGAGCACGCGTCGATGGTACGAGCCCACCGACGGGCGGTCCGACCGCGCAGTAGCGTTGCCCTCGCCGCCGGGCGCCGCCGTCTGCGGCACGGGCAGGAGGTCGGAGGGGGGTCGGATGGGCACTCAAGCCACGCTGGCCGACGTGGCGACGATGGCCGGGGTGTCGCTGGCCACCGCCAGCCGGGCGCTCAACCCGACCAAGGGCGCTGCCGTCGGCCCGGAGCTGCGGGCCCGGGTCCGCGCGGCCGCCGCCGAACTGAGCTACGCGCCGAACGCGCACGCCCAGGCCATGCGGAGCCCCACGACCGGCGCCGGGCTGATCGTGCACGACATCGCCGACCCCGTCGGCGCGGCGATCGCCTCCGGGGTGCTCGCCGCGGCGGCGGAGCAGGGCCTGATCGTCACCATCGGGGCCAGCGGTAGCGACCCCGAGGCGGAGGCCCGGCTGGTGGAGACGCTGCGCCGGCAGCGGGCCCGCGGCATCATCCTGGCCGGCTCCCGTTTCACCGATTCCCCCGCCCAGCGCTGGCTCGACGACGAGGTGTCCGCCATCCGGGCCGGCGGCGGCCGCGTCGTCACGATCGGTCAGGCGACACCCGGCACCCAGGCCGTCCTCGTCGACAACGTCGGTGGGGCAACAGATCTCGCCGGGGCCCTGTGGGCGCTGGGGTACCGGCGCTTCGCCGTGCTGGCCGGTCCGGAATACCTGGTGACGTCCGAGGACCGGGTTGCCGGCTTCCGTCAGGCGCTGGCCGATCTGGGCGGCGCGCTACCCGGGGAGAATGTCCTGGCCAGTCAGATGAGCCGGGACGGCGGCTACGCCGCGATGCGGGAGGTGCTGGACCACGGCATCGAGGCGGACTGCGTCTTCGCCGTCGACGACTCGATGGCGATGGGCGCGGTCGCCGCCGTGCGCGACTCCGGACTGCGGGTGCCCGACGACGTCGCGGTGGCCGGTTTCGGTGACATCGCCGCGCTCCGCGACGTGGTCCCCGGGCTCACCACCGTCCGGCTACCGCTGGCCGAGATGGGCCGCACCGCACTGCAACTCGCCTTCGACAGCCGTCCCGACCCGCAGGTGCTGCGGGTCAGCGGGACCGTGGTGCTGCGGGACAGCACGCCGCCGGTCGGCCCCCGCTGACGACGGCGCCCGCTCAGATCGGGTGCGGCCCGAGCAGGAACGCGACCCGGCTCGCCCAGTCGGTCCCGCGCGGGCGCAGGGTCGCGGTGCGGGTGTCGTCGGGGTGGCGCTCGAGCTCGATGAGCAGGTGGTCCTCGGCCAACTGTTCGGCCACCCCGACCCCCCATTCCACGACGACGGCCGACCGGGCCAGGTCGGTGTCCAGGTCGAGGTCGTCCAGCTCCAGCCGACCGTCGAGCCGATAGGCGTCGACGTGGATCAGCCCGGGGTGCGGCGGGGTGGCGCGGTGGGAGCGGGCGATGACGAAGGTCGGCGAGGTGATCAGGTCGGGGATGCGCATCCCGGCCGCGATGCCCTTGGTCAGCGCGGTCTTGCCGGCCCCGAGGTCGCCGGCCAACAGGACGACGTCTCCGGCGTGCAGCATCGCTCCGAGGCGGCGGCCGAAGGCGTCGGTGGCGGTCGGGGTCGGCAGCTCGAGGGTGTCGGTCATGCCGGGCTCCGGGCCGGGGTCAGCGCGGATGCGTCCGGCGGCAGGACGGATTCCACCATCGACGTCATCCGCTCCACCCGACCCTGGGCCCGGCGCAGCAACCGGCGCAGGGCTGCATTGGTCTCCTCCGGAGCTTCCATCATGGCCAGGTGGCCGGACTTCTCGACCAGTACGAGCTCCGCGTCCGGGAGCGCGGCGGCGATGAACCGCGACTGGCCGGGCGGGGTGATCCGGTCGCTGTCCCCGCACAGCACCAGTGACGGGATGCCGACCAGGGCCGGCAGCGCCGCGGTCTGATCATGGGCGAGAACGCCGGGGACGAAGTCGGCGATGACCTCGATCGGGGTGTCGGTGAGCATCTCGTCCAGGTAGTCGATGAGCGAGGTCGGCACCTCCCGCCGGGCGAAGCCGATCTGGCGGGTCAGCAGCCACACGGCGTCCTTGGCCACCGGCCGGGTCCGCTCCAGCAGGGTGGAGTAACGCGACGCCACGGTGCTGACCACCTTGACGACCGGGTTGGAACCACGGAGGAAGATCCTGCCGATCTCGGCGCTCGGCGTCTGGGTGGCCGAGGTGGAGAGCAGCCCGATCCCGGCGACCCGGGCCGCGAAGAAGTGCGGATCGGCCCCGGCCAGGGCCAGCACCGACATGCCACCCATCGAATGACCGATCAGCACGATCGGACCGTGCGGAGCGGCGGTGGCCAGCACTGCGGCCAGGTCCTGGCCGAGCAGGTCCACCGACGGGTGTGGGTTCGGCCCGCGGCTGGAGCGACCGTGTGAACGCTGATCGAAGAAGACCATCCGGACCGGCTGGCCGGGAGCGTCGGACGGTGCGGCCGCGGCGGTGGGCGCGATCGTCTCGGCCCCGACCTCGGCGGCGACCGGGGTCGCGGCCGTCCCGAAGTCGGGTCCGGCCAGGCCACGGCGCTGGTAGTACCAGGAACCCATCCGCAGCGCCCAGCCGTGCACGAACACCAGCGTCAGCGGGGCGTCGACCGGGCCGACCTCCTCCACCTGCAGGGCGGCGCCGTCGGCGGCGACCACCGAGTAGCGGCGATCGGCGTGGATGGTGTCGTAACCGTCGACGGATCCGTCGACACCGGCCCCTGCGAGGACGGGCTTCGCGTGGTAGCGCTTCACTGCCACCCGTTGCGCGGTCACCCCACCCAGCGCAGCCGCACCGACGACGCCACCCACCACGCCGGCGGCACCGAGCACCCTGGTCAGCACACTCATCCGGTGAACTCCCGGTACGCGCGGGGCACCCGGGCTCCGATCCGCGTCACGATCTCGTAGTCGATGGTGTCGCACGCGACCGCCCAGTCGGCCGCGGTCGGTGCTCCGTCCCGGCCGTCGCCGAAGAGGATCACCTCGTCGCCCGCTGCCACCACGTCGTCTCCCACGTCGATCACCACCTGGTCCATCGCCACCCGGCCGGCAAGCCGGTACCGCCGACCACCGGTGGCCACCTCGGCCCGCGAGCTCGCTGCCCGCGGTACACCGTCGGCGTACCCGATCGGGACCAGCGCCAACGTCGTCTCGGCGGTAGTGCGGTAGGTGAACCCGTAGGAGACGCCCTGTCCGGCCGGCACCCGCTTGGTCAGCGCGACCGTGGAGCGCAGGCTCATGGCCGGCCGGAGGCCGTGACGATCGCGGAGTCCGGTCTCGTCCAACGGGTCCAGCCCGTAGACTCCGATACCGCATCGCACCAGGTCGTAGCGGGTGTCGGGGGTGCCCAGCGCGGCCGCGGTGTTGGCCAGGTGCCGGTACCGCGGCACCAGGCCGGCGGCCCGGGCGGCGGCCAGCGCGTCCTCGAACACCGCCCGCTGCTCGCCGATCGACGCGTCCCCGATCACCTCGGAGCTCCCCAGGTGACTCATCACACCCTCGACCCGGACGAGGCCGTCCGCGGCGGCCACGCCGACGCGCTGGCACAGCGTGTCCCAGTCGGCCGGTCCGGCGCCACCCCGACCCAGCCCGGTGTCGACCTTGAGATGGATCACGGCACCACTCACACGCGCGGCCAGCACCCGTTCCAGCTGCGGCACGGACGAAACGCCCAGCGCCACCCCCGCCGCGAGCGCGGCGGTGATGTCGTCGTCCGGGGCCCACACCCAGGCCAGCAACGGGGCGTCGACCCGGGCGGCCCGCAGCGCCACGGCCTCGGACGGGTAGGCCACCCCGAGCATCGCCGCCCCGCCGGCCAGCGCCGCCCGGGCCGCCGGGACGGCCCCGTGGCCGTAACCGTCGGCTTTCACCACGGCCATCACGGGGGTGGCGGTGCGCGCCGCCAGCGTGCGGACGTTGTGGGTGATCGCGGCCAGGTCGACGACGGCGACCGCCCGGCTC
>JBDSLP010000047.1:0-8889 GCA_039916325.1 Nakamurella sp.
TGCTCTGTCAGGATTGCCGGATGAGCGGTATCGATCTCAGGGATCGTCAACTCCTTCGTTGCTGTGACGTTCTCGCTGCGGTCGAGCCCGATGCGGCAACGCTGTGCCCGGGCTGGGCGGCGCACGATCTGGCCATTCATCTGTGGTTGATCAAGCACGAGCCGTTGGCGTGGGTCGGCATGGTGGTCCCCCCGCTCGCCTCGCTCACCCGACACCGGGCCGCTTTGATCCGTCGCCGGTGGTCATACCGAGACCTCGTCGATCGACTTCGCTCGGATTCAGCTTCGATCGCCTGTATGCCGCTGGATCGATGGGAGGATCATCGACACGCGCTCGGGGAGTACTACGTCCACACCCAGGATGTTGCCCGCGCGAACGGGGTGGTCCAGCCGCCACCTGACGATGCGTTGCAGGACGCGCTGTGGCTTCGGGCCCGGACGGCCGCTCGAATTCTCCGCCGCGGCCTGCCGGCCGGCTTGGTTATCGAGCGTCCCGACGGTCGCCGTGCTCTGATCGGAGGCGGGCACCCCCGGATCGTCGTCACCGGTGCACCCACCGAACTCATCTGCTGGGTCTACGGCCGACAGGCCGTGGCCGCGGTGACTGTCTCGGGGGAGTAGCCGGACCCCTCCAGGCGCGGTTGGCCCCCGGGTCCGGCCTCGAGCGCGGAGGAGCGCGGCTAGTCGCTGAAGGATTCCGCCCCGAGGAGCAACCAGACGGCCTCGCCGGTCTTGATGATGTGTTGCCGGGCCGACGCCCCGGCGGCATCGATGTGTCCTGCTGCCAGCAGGGCCACCAGTTTTCCCTGGTTGTCGACCCAGTCACTGCCGAGCAGTCCGGCGATCGGTGAGAAATAGAACCGGGCTCGCTTTTCCAGGCTGAGCGACACCGACTCCAGCACCGAGTTGTGGGCCGCCCTGCGGATGCAGGCGTTGAACGCGACGCTGGCCTGCGACAGCCGATCGACGTCGTTGCGTTGGGCGGCCTTCTTGGTCTGGTCGACGATGCTCTGGAGATCGGCGATGTCCTCGGCGGCCCGACGGGTCGCCGCGAGCCGGGCGATCTCGGCCTCGATCCCGGCCCGGGCTTCGAAGAGTTCTCGCAGTTCCGTCCGGTTACGCGCCCTGACGTAGACCCCGTATCGAGGTCGGATGTCCACCCACCCGGCCTCCTGGAGCGAACTGAGGGCCTCACGGACGGGGATTCGACTGACGCCGTACTCCGCCGCGATCTTGTCCGGTCGCAAGCGGGTGCCCGGTTCGAGATCCCCGTGGATGATGGCTTCTTCGAGGAACTCGTGGATCTGAGCCGGGAGGGTGCCGGTGTCGAGCTGCGCAGCCCTGGTCACCAGGCCCCGCGGCGAACCCTGTTGGGCGTTCGAGGTCACGATGCTGCCTCGATTCTGCGACCCCATGGTGCGTCCCCCTGTGTCGCGATGCCGCTCATTGGGTTCAGGACCCTATGCGCTGAGATCATCGTGCGCACCTCCACCGGTGGTGAAGGCCACAGCAGCGAGGGTATAGAGCGCGACGCAGTTGACGACCTCGTCCTCGTCGGCGTAGTCGTCCACACCCGCGGAGAGGGTGGGTTGCGGCCCGTAGCAGACGGCCGGGACGCCGAGATGACGCCAGCGGCTCGCGTCGCTGGCCGGGAGCCGGATGGCGTGGGCCGGCTCGGCGATGTCGGCTGCGACCGTTGCCTGGTGCCATGACCGGACCAACCGGTTGCCGGGCGCGGTGACGTTGGCGTCCCAGCCCTTGATCCGTCGTACCGTCGGGGCCGCGTCTGCGTCCGGCACGGCGGCCGTGACGGCCGCCCGGACCATCCTCTCGGCCGTGTCGACGTCGATCCCCGGGGGCAGTCGCAGGTCCACTTCGGCTCGTCCCGCGGTCGCGACCTGACCGATGAACGTGCCGGCGGTCATCGTCCCCACGTTCGCGGTCAGGTCCAGTTCGGCGCCCATCGTCAGCAGGGAATGCAGATCCATCGGCAGAGCGTCGCCGCGATAGCCCGTGAGGCCGTCCACAGCGGTGACGGCGGCGGCCAGTCGAGCGGAAGCCGACCGCCCGGCCCGCACCGACGAGGAATGCCCGGCGTCCCCGGTGACGCCGATCTCCAGCCACAGGACACCCTTCTCGCCGATCGCCAGCCGGCGGTACCCCGGTCCCTCGCCGCAGATCAGCGCGTCGCCGACCAGATGGGGATGTTCGCGCAGCAGGAAGGCGGCACCGTTGTCACCGAACACCACTTCGTCACTGACTGCAGTGAAAGTGACGGTGCCGCACCAACTCTCCCGATGCCCGTGCAACAGATCGACGGCGTGCAACATGGCGGCCACGGCACCCTTCATGTTGCCCATCCCGATCCCGTACAGCCGGCCCTGGGTGCGGGTGAGTTCCCAGACCGGCACCGACCAGGCCGACTCGTCACCGGGCGGCATGGTGTCCATGTGCACGTTGAGGACCAGGTGCGGTCCGGGCCGCCCCGAGTCGAGCTCCGCGATCACCGAGGGCATGTGCTCCACCTGCCGCTCGAGCCTGGACTCGATACCCCGGCTGCGCAGGAATTCACTGACGATGTCGGCGACCTCCCGTGTGTCACCGTCCGGGTTGACACTGCGGGCCGCCACGAGCCGGCCGCACAGCATCACCAGCTCCTCCCGACGTGACTGCGCCTCGGCGACGATGGTGTCGGCGAGGTGGGTGAGGAGGGTCGGGCCGGTCATGCTGTTCCTTTCGTGACGGTGCGGCGCCAGTCGGCGGCGGCGAAGGGGCCGTCGGCGTCGACGCCGGCTGCGACGACAGCGCCGAAGACGTCGTCGCCGTTCTCGCGCACGACCACGTCGTGCCCGCGGGCGGCCAGGTCGCCGGTCGCCGGGTGCCCCGATTCGATGAGCAACCGGCCCGCTTCGCTGCGCCATCGGGGAGCGCTGATGGCCTGCGCCACGGAGTCGCGAGTGAACCTCGTCCTGGTCAGGACCTGCAGCAGGGTCTGGACCTGGCCGTCAGCGCCGGGCGTGGCGACGGCCAGCGGTCGGCCTCGGCGATCGACGGTCAGTGCCGGGGCCAACGTATGGACCGGCCGGCGCCCCGGTCCGGGTGCGTTCGCACCGACGGTGAATCCAGCCGCCCGGTTGTTCAGCACGATGCCGAGATCCGGCACGAACACCCCGGAGCCGAAGTCGTCGAAGACACTCACCAGCGACGACAGGACCATGCCGTCGGCGTCGGCCACGGCAACACCGGCGGTGTGAAGATAGCCCCGCGGTCCGCCCAGGCGGCGGGCGCGGTGGCGGTCGACGTCGAGGTCGATCGACAAGAGTCTCTCCGGATCACCGGCAGCGTCCGCGCGGTGCGCGAAGGCGGCCTCGGTCGCCTCTACGAGCACGTGATCCCAGCCTTCCGACGGTAGATTTTTCTCCTGCTGCACCCACCTGGCGGCCATCGCCAACAGGACACCCTGAGACGGCGCCGGCTGAACGTAGAGGCGGCCACCAGCCCACGCGGTCTGCACCGGTGGCGGCTCCGCGGTGACGTGGACGGCGAGGTCCTCCGTCGTCAAGGCGCCGCCTTCGCGACTGACTGCGGCGGCCAGCGAACGGGCCGCGGCACCGGTGTAGAAGGCGTCCCGGCCGTGTCGGGCGATGTCCTCGAGGAGCCGGCCCACTTCGGGCTGCCGCCACAGGGAGCCCGCCGGCGTCGCGAGCAGGGCCCAGTCCGCCCCGCCGAAGCCTGAAATCCGCGGTCCCTGGATGCGCGCCGCTCGGGCCAGGCGCTCGTCGACCAGGTAGCCCTCGGCGGCGAACCGGATCGCGTCGGCGAGGACCTCGGTCAGCGGCAGGCGTCCCCATCGGCGGTGCATCACCACCCACCCGTCGACCAGGCCGGGCACGGTCACCGACGATCCGCCGTCGGCGGCGTACACCGGGGGACGGACGGCCGGGCTGCGGCCCAGGCCGTTGACCGCATGAACGCTGCCGCCGGGGCCGTGGATCAGCGCGAGCATGTCGCCTCCGAGGCCGGCCGCGTGCGGCATCACGGTCGCGATCACGGCCTGTGCGGCGATGGTGGCGTCGGCGGCGGTCCCACCTGCAGCGAGAATCCGCACCGCGGCGCTCGTGGCCTCCGGGTGCCCGGACGAGACCGCACCCCGTGAAGGCGCCTCCGACACATTCGCTGTTGACATACTCATACTTTATACAATAGACAGATGTTGCACCAGCGCGGTCGATCACACCGCGATCACCCACCTGGTCGACCAGGACCCCACACACGAGGAGATCCCATGAGAGCAACGCTCACGACCCGGATGGTGGGGGTGGCGGCGGCCCTGTCCCTGCTCGCCGGCTGCGCGATCGGTGGCGGGTCGAGCACCCCTGCATCGACCAGTAGTAGCGGAGGTGAGACCCGGGCCGGAGCTCCACTCACCGGCGGCTTCAACCCCGCGGTCGTCCAGGCCTGCGACGTCAGCTCGCCGACGCTGTCCGCGATCAAGGACCGGAAGAAGCTGCACTGGGGGATCGGCGTCTCGCCGCCGTTCGGGTTCAAGGACGCCAACGGCTCCTGGGTCGGTGTCGAAGCGGACAACGCCCGCGAGTTGGCCGCACTGCTGGGCGTGGACGTGGAGATCCAGGACTACGACTACGGAGTCATGACCGCCGCCATGCAGACGGGGAAGGCCGACATCCTCGGCGCCCAACTGTTCATCACCCCCGAACGGGCGAAGGCCATCGGCTTCAGCGAGTACTACTACCTGTCCGGACAACTCTTCTACGTCCTCAAGGACAGCAAGTTCCAGACCATCGACGACCTCAACCAGGACGGTGTCCGGTTCGTCTACGGGACCGGCAACGCGCAAAAGGCCATCGCCGAGAAATACATCCCCAAGGCCACCCTCTCCGACGCGCCGCTCCGCGGTCAGCTGCTGCTGTACGAGTTCCTGGCCAGCGGCCAGGCCGATGCGTCCATGGTCGAGGCCGCGCCGATGCCCGTCCTGCTTGCGAAGTACACCGACCCGCAACTGGCGGCGATCGGCCTCAACGGTCGGGTGAGCACACCCAAGGCCGACGAGAAGGACGTCATCGACCCCTTCCAGGTGGCTTTCGGGCTGCCCCAGAACGACACCGCCTTCAAGGGCTGCGTCGACGCCTGGGTCAAGGACGCCAAGACATCCGGGCGGATGGACCAGCGCATCCAGTATTGGCTGGACCAGAACCAGACGGGCTGAGGTCCGTGGCCGCGTCGCTTCCGTCCTACTCCTTCGATTTCACCTGGGTCCCCGCGGCGCTGCCGATCTTTGCCCGGGCCCTTTCCCTGACCGTCCAGATCCTGCTGTGGTCCGCGGTCCTCTCGGTCCTGATCGGACTGCTCACCGGCCAGATGCTGATGAGCAAGCGCATCTGGCTGCGCGCCCCCGCCCGGATCTACGTCGACTTCTTCCGGTTGACGCCGATCCTGTTCCAGATCGTGGCGATCTTCTTCCTGGTGCCCCTGGTCTTCGGACTGTCCATTCCGGCCTTCACCAGCGGGGTGATCGCCCTGAGCCTCAACTACGGTGCGTTCTTCTCGGAGATCTTCCGGGCCGGCGTGCAGAGCATCGACAAGGGCCAGTGGGAGGCCGCCGAATCCATGGGCATCCCGCACCTGCGCACCCTGCGCCGCATCATCTACCCGCAGGCGCTGAAACGGATGCTGCCGCCGATCGGCAGCATGCTGATCAGCCTCACCAAGGACACCAGTCTGGTGTCGGTGATCGGCGTGGCCGAGCTGTTCAACACCGCGCAGACGGTGGGAGCGTCCACCTTCCGGCAGATCGAGGTTCTCCTGCTCGTGTCACTGGTCTATCTGGTGATCAACCTGCCCCTCGCCGTCGGCGCCGAACACCTGAACCGGAGGCTGAACCGTGCCTGACCCGTCCGCCGGCCCAATGGGCGCCCAGCCCCCTGTCGCCCCGAAAGGCGAGCCCGAGGTGGTCATCTCGGTGCGTCAACTCCGTAAGAGCTACGGCACGGTCGAGGTCCTCAAAGGTGTCGACATCGACGTCCACGCGGGAGAAGTGGTGTGCATCATCGGGCCCAGCGGATCCGGGAAGAGCACGCTGCTGCGATGCCTGAATCGACTGGAGCGGCCGACCTCGGGCAGCGTGCACGTCCTGGGCCATGACCTCAGCGGCAAGACGCGGGACCTGGCCGCCGTGCGTCGCCGCACCGGGATGGTGTTCCAACAGTTCAACCTCTTCCCGCACATGACGGCCGTGCAGAACGTCATGGAAGGACAACGTTCGGCCCTGGGCCGCGGCAAGAAGGAGGCGCACCGGCTCGCTATCGACGCGCTCACCGAGGTCGGGCTGGCCGCTCACGCCGACGCTCGCACGCACCGCCTCTCGGGCGGACAGCAGCAGCGGGTGGCCATCGCCAGGAGTCTGGCCATGAATCCCGATGTCATGCTGTTCGACGAACCGACCTCCGCGCTGGACCCGGAATTGCGCGCCGAGGTGCTCGACACCATGCGCACTCTCGCCGCCGAGAACCGCACCATGGTCATCGTGACCCACGAGATGGGCTTCGCCAAAAGGGTCGCCGACCGGGTGGTGTTCATCGACGGCGGTGTCGTCGTGGAGCAGGGCGACCCCCGTGAGGTCCTCACCAAGCCGTCGACCGAACGGCTGCATGCGTTCCTCAACCTCGTCCTCTGGGGCGAGGACACCTGACGCGCCCCGCATGACCAGATTCGCCATTCCCCGCAGCCGAAATCAAGGAGACACCATGGACACCCCCGTCAGCGCTGGTCTACCGCCGCAGGAACAGGCGGAACTGCTGCGACAGATGATCCGCATCCGCCGGTTCGAGGAGAAGGTGGCGCAGCTGTTCAAGCGCGGGCAGTTGCCCGGTTTCGTGCACCTCTACCTCGGTGAGGAGGCCGTCGCCGTCGGAGTGTGCTCCGCGCTCCGGCCCGACGACCGGATCACCTCCACCCACCGCGGGCACGGTCATCTGCTCGCCAAGGGTGCCACGGTCGACCGGATGATGGCCGAACTGTTCGGCCGGGTGGATGGATACTGCCGCGGCAAGGGCGGGTCCATGCACATCGTCAGCTTTGCCCTCGGCATCATGGGAACCAACGGCATCGTGGGCGGCGGTATCCCGATCGGCACCGGATCCGCCTGGGGCGACCAGCATCTCGGACGGGACACCGTGACCGTGGTGTTCTTCGGCGACGGCGCCGCCAACCAGGGGGTGTTCTTCGAGTCGATGAACCTGGCGGCGATCTGGAAGCTCCCGGTCATCTTCGTCTGCGAGAACAACGGCTACACCGAGTGGACGCCGACCGAGAAGCTCACCGCCGGAAGGATCGTCGACCGCGGCTCACCGATGGGCATCCCGGGCGACCTCGTCGACGGCAACGATGTCGTCGCCGTAAGGGAGGCCACCGACAAAGCGGTCGCGCGTGCCCGGGCCGGTGAGGGACCCACGCTGATCGAGGCCCGCACCTACCGCTGGCACGGGCACAACGAAGGTGAAGAGGCGTTCGCGGGTGCCTACCGGCCCCAGCAGGAGCAGGACGAATGGCGTGGACGAGACCCGATCGCCGCCTACGGCGGTGCCCTCGTGCAGGCCGGGGTGATCAGCCAGCAGGAGTGGGACGAGATCGACCGGACGGAAACCGCCGCGGTGGAGGCATCGGTGGTCTTCGCCGAGCAGAGTCCGCTGCCCGACCCGGAAGAAGCGCTGGATCACCTTTTCGCGACAACGTCCACTGGAGACCCGAGATGACCATGACCACTCAGACCAGCACCTCCGAGCCGACCGCCACCCCGCGACCGCTCTACTTCATCAACGCCATGAAGGAGGGCCTGCACGCGGCGATGTCCGAGGACGACCGGGTCGTCGTGATCGGGGAGGACGTCGACCGATCGGTGATCGGCGCCACCCGCGGCCTGATCGACGACTTCGGGCCCATGCGGGTGCGGAACACCCCGATCTCGGAGGCGACCTTCGTCGGCGCCTGCGTGGGGGCCGCCGCAGCCGGGCTGCGCCCCGTCGTCGACCTCATGGTCGGCTCCTTCTTCTACGTGGCCATGGACCAGCTCGCCGACCAGGCCGCGAAACTGCGGTACATGTCCGGCGGCCAGGTCGCGCTGCCGATCGTCTACTTCGCCGCCACCGGACCGAGTGGCTCGGGTGCGGCCCAGCATTCGGAGAACCTGCACCCGATGCTGATGAACGTCGCCGGCCTCAAGATCGTCATGCCGTCCACCCCGTACGACGCCAAGGGCCTGATGATCTCGGCCATCCGTGATCCCAACCCCGTCGTGTACCTGCAGGACTTCGTCCTGGGTGGCACCAGGAGTCACGTACCGGAGGAGGCCTACGCCATCCCGCTGGGAGTGGGCGACATCAAGAAGCCGGGCACCGACGTCACCGTGGTGGCCATCGGTGCCACCGTGCCCAAGGCGCTCAAGGTCGCCAAAAGCCTGGAGAAGGAGGGCATCTCGGTCGAAGTCGTCGACCCGCGCACCTTGGTGCCGCTCGACGAGGCGCTCATCCTGGAATCGGTCGCCCGCACCGGGCGCCTCGTGGTCACCGACAGTGCACGGCTGACCTGTTCGGCCGCCAGTGAGATCGTCGCGATGGTCGCCCAATCCGGTTTCGACACCCTCAAGGCCGCGCCGCAGCGGGTCGCCTGGGAGAACGTGCCCGTGCCGTTCTCGCCGCCGCTGGAAAAGCGGGTCCTGGTGCAGGAGGACGACATCCGCCGGGCGATCCTCGCGACGCTCGCCTGACCCACCGACCGCCGGCCACCCGGCACTCGGGCAACACCATCAGCGTCTCTACGACCACCACCAGGGGAATGATCATGGACATCGTGATGCCCAAATGGGGCATGACCA
>JBDSLP010000048.1:0-3398 GCA_039916325.1 Nakamurella sp.
CGCGACCCTGCATGCCCGGCTTCACCCCGATCGGCCCCAACCCCGCCGACGGCGCCGCGCCGAGCGTGCCGCGGCTGCACAGCACGTGCCCGACCACCTCGCCGTCGACCTCGGCGACCACCGACAACCCGGGGATCACCGCCCCGTCCCGGCGCAACTGGTCCATCAGGGCCGCCTCCACGACGACCCCCTCGGCCCCGGCGTCGAAGGCCACCTGGTGCACCGCCCGCACGGCGTCGTAGTCGGTGAGCAGTTCCCGTCGAAGCAGCATCCGAGCAGTATCGCCCGGGGAGCGCGAGCCCGCCTCAGCGCGTGCTGGACCGCCGCCGCGGCCGCCGGGACCACAGGCCGCGCGCCCGGGCGGGCAGCGAGCGCAGGTCGATGTCGTACTGGCGGCAGAAGTACAGGGCCAGCGCCACCAGACCGGCGATGCTCATCACGGTTCGCACCGCGATCGCCCAGCCGCCGCCCTCGTAGGCCCGGGGCGCATCCAGGGTGTCGGACACGCTGACCCAGGCGAAGAAGACCGAGGCCGCGGCCAACCCGTAGCTCTGCGCCCCCGGCCGAACGCCGGCGATCGCGAACAGCACGATCACCCAGGCCGCATACCAGGGATGGATGAACGGCGACAACAGCACTGCGGCGGCGAAGGCGGTGGCCAGCCGCAGCAGCGGATCGATCTTCTTCATCGTCAGCATCACCCAGGCGACGATCGCCGCCATGACGGCCAGCGCCATCGCCTTGATCACCGACTTCACCAGGTCGCCGTCGAGCCCGACGAGCCGGACGATCCAACCGCTGAACGACGCCAGCCAGTTCACCGGGGCGTACCAGTGGCTCACCGACCCGGGCGTGGTGAGCGCCCCGATCCAGCCGAACCCGACGTCCACGGCCACCCCGATGACCCCGAGCAGGGCGCCCGCGATAACGGTGCAGATCGCCCAGTACTTGAGCGTGGTCTTGAGCGTGCGGTCCGGACCGGCCCAGATGATTCCGATCACCGGTAGCGCGATGATCGCAATCGGCTTGACCCCGACCGCCAGCGTCACCAGGACAACGGCGACCACGGGGTGTCTGACCAGTGCGTAGTACCCGGCGGCGACGAGCAGCCCGAGCATCAGGGCGTCGTTGTGACCGCCGACGACGAAGTTGTACATCGTGACCGGCGATGCCGCGACGACCCACAACACCATCGCGCGGTCGAGCCCACGGACGACGGCGATCCGGTACGCGAACCAGGACATCCCGACCACGGCCAGTACGGCCAGCAGCCGGAACAGGGCCACCGCGACCACCGGGGACTCTCCCGACGCGCCGACCACGAGCTTCTCTACGTAGAGGAACACCGGCCCGTACGGCGTCCGGGTGTTGGCCCACCGTGGGTCGACACCGATGGCGTACCAGCCGTTCTCGGCGGCGATGCCCTGCAGGTAGGGGTTGATGTGGTTGAGCAGCAGCCGACCCTGGCCGACGTAGGCGAACAGGTCGCGGGAGTACAGCGGCACTGCGGCGATCAGCGGGATGCCCCAGGCGACGGCGGCCGTGACCACGGTTCGCACCCCGTCCGGGCCGGCCGCCCGGGCGACCGCCCCGACCCGCAGCCACGCCCCGATGAGCAGCAGACCTCCCAGCACGACGACGAACGAGGCCCAGTTCTGCCGCTCGTCGGTGGCCCGTGGCCAGTCGATGATCGGCCACTCCCGCACCGACGAGCCCGGGCCGATCCAGCCGACGGACGTGGACCCCGCGACGATCAGCAGGCAGGCGAGGACGCCGACCACGATCGCGGGCGTCCCCGATCTCGTCTGCAGCCGGGTGACCATGGCAGCCATCATCCCAGCCCGGCGGGCGCTCGTCGGTCGACACGACCGCCGCTCGCAGCCGGTACACTCGTCCTTGACACGGGAGTCCGGTGCGCCGGGCTGAGAGAGCGACACGAAGTCGCTGACCGTCGAACCTGATCCGGATCATGCCGGCGCAGGGACGTCGAACATCTCTGAGCAGTTCACCCGTGCTACCGACCCACGTCGATCGGAGCACATCATGCGAGCACCCCTGCGCCACCGGGCCGTCGGCGCCCGGATCGCCGTCGCCCTGGCCGCGACCGTTACGCTGGCCGCCTGCGGATCCGGCGCGACCGCGACCACGAGCGCCGCCTCGTCGGGCACCACCGCCACCGATGTAGGTACGTCGAGCAGCGACACCGGTACCGGCGGTGCCGTCACCCTGGTCACCCACGACAGCTTCAACGTCGATCCGGCGGTGCTGTCGGCGTTCGAGGCGAGCAGTGGTGTCACGGTCACCCTGCTCAGCGAGGCGGCGCTGGCCAACCAACTCATCCTGACCAAGGACAACCCGCTCGGTGACGTGGCCTACGGCATCGACAACACCTTCGCCTCCCGCGCCGTCGACGCGGGCGTCTTCACCCCGTACACGTCGCCGCTGCTCGACCGGGGTGCCGCCGCCTACGCCTTCGACGCCGGCAACAGCCTGACCGCCGTCGACTACGGCGACGTCTGCGTCAACGTCGACCACACCTGGTTCACCGCTAAGGGCCTCGCCGAACCGGCCTCCTTCGACGACCTGCTGAAGCCCGAATACAAGGATCTGCTCGTCGTCGAGTCCCCGGTCACCAGCAGCACCGGACTCGCGTTCCTGCTCGGCACCGTCGGACACGCCGGCGCGGACGGCTGGCAGCAGTACTGGACCGGACTGAAGGACAACGGCGTCAAGGTCGTCTCGGACTGGAACAGCGCCTACTACGTCGATTTCTCCGGCTCCGACGGCAAGGGCGACCGGCCTCTCGTCGTCTCCTACGCGTCGTCGCCGCCGTCGGAGGTCAAGGCCGGGATGACCGAGGCGCCGACCGGCACCCTGCTGGACACCTGCTTCCGTCAGGTCGAGTACGTGGGTGTGCTCGCGGGTGCGAAGAACCCGTCGGGCGCCCAGGAGGTCGTGGACTGGATGCTGTCCCCGGAGTTCCAGGCCGGTCTGCCGGCGGGCATGTACGTCTACCCGGTCGACAGAGCCACCGCGCTGCCCGCCGACTGGGCCACGTACGCGACCGTGGCGACCGACCCGGTGACGGTCGACCCGGCCACGATCGCCGCGAACCGGGACGGGTGGCTGCAGAGCTGGTCCGACCTGCTCGAAGGCTGATCGGGGAGCGACACCCGATGACCCTGCTGCGTCCGGCCCCGCCGGCGGCCCCCGCACCATCGGCGCGGTCGGCACTGTCGGCGCCCGACCGCGCCGCCGCCCACACCCGTCGGGCCGGGCTGATCCTGGCCGGGCTGCTGCCGTTGCTGGCGTTCGCCGCGTTCTTCTTCTACCCGGTGCTGACGCTGATCGGCCGCGGCTTCTGGGGGGCGTCGGGCGTGGACCTCAGCGGGTTCACC
>JBDSLP010000049.1:0-28764 GCA_039916325.1 Nakamurella sp.
ACCACGCGCTGATGCTGGCGTCCCGTCACCTGCACCGGCATCCCGATGCGGTGCCGGTGGTGCTCGTGGTGACCGACGGGGAGCCGACGGCCCATCTGGAACCCGGTGCCGGACCGTACTTCTCGTACCCGCCGGACCCGGAGACGCTCCGCGTGACGGTGCACGAGTTGGACAACCTGACTGCGCGGCGGTCGGCGATCACCTTCTTCGTGCTGGGTGACGACCCGCGACTGGCGGTGTTCATGGACAACCTGGCCCGGCGCTGCCACGGTCGCGTGGTGTCACCTGACCTGGACGGCCTCGGTGCCGAGGTGGTGGCCGACTACCTCCGCGCCCGGAGCTGACCCGACCCCTGATCCCGAGCGACCCGTGCAGTACCGACTTCAGGGGGCGTGGTGGATCTGGTCGGCGAAGCGCTGCAGCAGTACCCCGAACCGCTGCACGTCGGACGGCGCCCAACCCGTCAGCTGCTCGGTCAGCCAGCCCGTACGGGCGGCAACCGCGCGGGTCCGTAGGGCGGCGCCGGCCGGCGTCAGATCCAGCGCCGTCCGACGGCCGGAATGGCGGGACGGCCGGCGGCTGAGCAATCCGGCCTGTTCGGCGGCGTCGACCAGCCGGCTCGCGGTGGAGGGAGTCACGTCGGCCAGGGCCGCTACGTCGGACACGTTCGCCTCCGCATCGTCGTCCGCGCGACGGGCGCAGGCCTCCACCACCAGCAGGCTGGACAGCTCCACCGCGCTGACCCCGTCGTGCACGATCTGGTGACGTGACGCCGCCCAGAGCCGGCGGAGCCGCAGCAATGCGTCGTCCACGGCTTCGATCCCGACGAGCGATACGACAGGCCGGGTACGCTGTCGCGGCCCTCGTCGGTGGCGTGCTGACCTGGTTCTTCAACCTGCGCTACGACGGTTCGGTCGGCTACCTAGCCGCCTGGTTCGCCAACGACGCCTCGTCCTCGGCCGCTGTCGACCTGCTGGTCGTCTCGGCCGTGATGACGGTGTTCGTCGTCGCCGAGTCCCGGCGGCTCGGGATCCGCATCGTCGTACCGGTGCTCGTCCTGATCACCGGCGTGCTGGTCGCGATGGCGTTCGCGGTGCCGGCGTTCCTGCTGTACCGGGAGCGCGCGCTGGAGCGGGGGCTCGCAGCGACCTCCGGGAGCAGGCCGGTCTGACCTCCCACCGGCGACCCGCAAGCCCGACCGGATCGGTGCTTCACTGGACGGGTGGCGACGTCGCGCGGTCTCCGGGCACTGGTGGCCGAATCGTGGTTCCGATCCGCGGCGGCCGGCGTGAGTGCCGACACCGTGCACGCACCGATCACCCTCCCGGACGACACCCTGCAGGATTACCGTCAGGCGCATCCACTGGCCCGGGTCTTCCCGCTGCTCGAGGACGTGCTGGGGGCCGCGGCCCGGGATTGCGACGCGATCATGGCGGTCAGCGACGAGGCCGGCCAGCTGCTGTGGCTGTGCGGGCACCCGTCGTCGCTGCGGCGGGCCGAGACCATCGGATTCGTCGAAGGCAGCAACTGGGACGAGCAACTCGCCGGTACCAACGCACCGGGGATGGCGTTGCGCCTGGACAAGTCGGTCCAGGTCATCCGCGCCGAACACTTCCGAACCTCGGTGCAACGATGGAGCTGTGCCGCGACCCCGATCCACGACCCGACGTCGCAGGCCCTGCTGGGAGTCCTGGACATCAGCGGCGGTACGGCGATCGAGGTCCCGCAGACGATGGGCATGGTGCGGGCCGCCGCCCGGATGGCCGAGGCGGAACTGGCCCGGGACAGCCTGCAACGCCAGGTGTCCCCCGAGCCGGTGACCCGGCCGGCGGACCTCGCGGTCACCGTCGAATCCCTCGGTCGCAGCGAGAGCCTGCTGACCGTGACCACCGGCGGCCGCACCCCGGTGACCATCCGCCTGAGTCCGCGACACTCCGAGATCGTGCTGCTGCTGGCCTGCGCCCCGCGCGGTCTGTCCGGTGACGAGCTCGCGGTGCTGCTGTACCAGCAGGACACATCCGACTCGACGTTGCGGGCCGAGCTCAGGCGACTCCGCGGGATGCTGGGCGACCAGCTGTTGGCGTCACGGCCGTACCGACTGGTCGCCGAGGTCAGCGCCGACTGGCTGGTCGTGGAGGCTCGGCTCGCCGCCGGCGACGTGGCCGGCGCGTTGCTCGCCTACCGCGGACCGCTGCTGCCCCAGTCGTCGGCGCCGGGGGTCGGGCGGCTCCGGGCGGAGCTGGAGAACGAGCTCCGGCAAGCCGTCCTCGTCAGTCGCCAGACCAACCTCATGTCGACCTGGACGCGATCGGCCTGGGGGACCGACGACTACGTGATGTGGCGGGCTCAGTACGATCACCTGCCGTCCGCCAGCCCGTTACGGCCACTGGCCGCAGCTCAGTTACGGCGTCTGGACCGCGAACTGGGCGTCGACCAGCCGTCCCTGCGGCCGTCACGCCGATCGTGACGCACGCAACGTTCTCGCAACGTTGGCGCCCCTACGGTGGGTAACAGCCGACCGGTCGTCAGGACCGCGGCTGACACACCTACATATGAGGGAGGCAGCAATGACGGTGTACTCCACGCCCGGATCGGCCGACTCGCCGGTCTCGGTGAAGAGCCGTTACGGGCACTACATCGGTGGCGCATGGGTCGATCCGATCAAGGGTCAGTACTTCGAGAACATCGCCCCGGCCACCGGTCAGGCGTTCACCGAGATCGCCCGCGGTACCGCCGAGGACATCGAAGCCGCGCTGGATGCCGCGCACGCCGCGGCCGACGCCTGGGGACGGACCTCGCCGGCCGAACGATCGAACCGGCTGCTCAAGATCGCCGACATCATGGAGGCCAACCTCGAGGCGCTGGCCATCGCCGAATGTTGGGACAACGGCAAGGCCGTCCGGGAGACCCTGGCCGCCGATCTGCCGCTGGCGATCGACCACTTCCGCTACTTCGCGGGGTGCCTGCGCGCCCAGGAGGGCGGCATCTCCGAGATCGACGAGAACACCATCGCGTACCACTTCCACGAGCCGCTGGGCGTCGTCGGACAGATCATCCCGTGGAACTTCCCCATCCTGATGGCGGTCTGGAAGTTGGCACCGGCGCTGGCGGCCGGCAACTGCGTGGTCCTCAAGCCCGCCGAGCAGACGCCGTGGTCGATCCTCAAATTCGCCGAACTGGTCGGCGACGTGCTGCCGGCCGGCGTCCTGAACATCGTCAACGGCTTCGGCGTCGAGGCGGGCAAGCCGCTGGCGTCGAACAAGCGGGTCGCCAAGATCGCCTTCACCGGCGAGACCACCACCGGTCGGCTGATCATGCAGTACGCCTCCCAGAACATCATCCCGGTCACGCTCGAGCTCGGCGGCAAGTCACCGAACGTCTTCTTCGAGGACGTCGCCTCGTCCCACGACGCCTTCTACAACAAGGCGCTCGAGGGCTTCACGATGTTCGCGCTGAACCAGGGCGAGGTCTGCACCTGCCCGTCCCGGGCGCTGATCCAGAGCAGCATCGCCAGCGATTTCCTGGCCGACGCGGTGAAGCGGGTCGAGGCGATCGTGCAGGGAAATCCGTTGGACACCGCCACCACCATGGGTGCGCAGGCGTCCAACGACCAGCTCGAGAAGATTCTTTCCTACTTCGACATCGGCCGGCAGGAGGGCGCCAAAACCCTCACCGGTGGTGCCCGGGCCGACCTCGGTGGGGAGCTGTCCGGCGGATACTTCGTGCAGCCCACCGTGTTCCAGGGCGACAACTCGATGCGGATCTTCCAGGAGGAGATCTTCGGACCGGTGGTGTCGGTGACGACCTTCGACGACGAGGCGGATGCCCTGAAGATCGCCAACGACACGCTGTACGGCCTCGGGGCCGGCGTCTGGACCCGGGACAGCGGCCGCGCCTACCGGATGGGTCGCGGGATCAAGGCCGGGCGGGTGTGGACGAACTGCTTCCACCAGTACCCGGCGCACGCCGCGTTCGGTGGCTACAAGCAGTCCGGCATCGGGCGTGAGAACCACAAGATGATGCTGGACCACTACCAGCAGACCAAGAACCTGCTCGTCAGCTACTCGCCCGACGCACTCGGGTTCTTCTGATGAGCCTGTCGTCAGGTGGCGGCGACGACACATCGGTGGGCGACGGTGGGGTAGCAACACCGGCCGTCGCCCGCCGCGTCGACGCCACCTCGGCGGCAGTGGACCTCCTGCGCACGATGACTGTCAAGCACGGACCGCTGATGTTCCATCAGTCCGGCGGTTGCTGCGACGGCAGTTCACCGATGTGCTTCCCCGACGGGGAATTCATCCTCAGTGACGCCGACATCCACCTCGGGGACCTCGCGGTACCCGGGTTGGACCGGCCGGTGCCGTTCTGGATGTCGGTGGCGCAGTACGAATACTGGAAGCACACGCATCTGACGGTGGATGTGGTGCAGGGCCGGGGAAGTGGATTCTCCGTCGAAGCCCCCGAGGGCCTGCGGTTCATGATCCGTTCGCGGCTGTTGACCGACGACGAGATGGCGGAGCTGGCCCTGCTCTGATCAGGCGCGGTCGGTCATCTGGTGGACGCCGGTGGTCTCGTCGTCGGTCAGCGCGGTGTTGCCGGTCTCGCTCTCGATGGCCTTCTCGGCCTCCTCGATCTTGGCGTCGAACGCGGCCGGGTAGGTCTCGACCAGCGCGTTAGGGTCGTCGAGCTCGCCGGAGTCGTCGGCGGGGTCGCGGTCCTGAGTGGACTGGTCGACGATGGCGCGCTGGGCGCCCGTCACGTGCTGCGGGTTGGACACGAGTGGCCTCATCTCGTTCGGTGGATCATTCGAGGTGGTCTCTACCCGTGGCGGCGGCCCGCAACCGTCGAGTCCCGTCGACCGGGTACATCGAGCCGGACTTCATGCATGTGCGTCCGCCGGTCGCTCGTTGGGCACTGACCGGATGTGCCCACCCCCGCTGCGAGCGCCGCCCCTGACCCGACCACGGCTCGCTGGTTGTTCGGCGATCAGCTTGGTCCGCACTTCCTGGACGGACCCGACCAACCGGTGCTGTTGGTCGAATCGCGCAAGGTCTTCGCCCGACGGCGCTTCCACCGGCAGAAGGCTCACCTGGTGCTGTCGGCGATGCGGCATCGGGCTGCGGAACTGGGTGATCGCTGCACCTACCTCAGGGATGACCACTACGCCGACGCGCTGGCGCAGTTCGGTGCCCCGGTCACCGTCTGCCACCCCACCAGTCGCTCTGCTCTTGCGCTCGTGCAACGCCTTCCGGACGTGGAGGTCCTGCCGGCCCGCGGATATGCCTCCACGATGGAGGATTTCGCGACCTGGGCGGGCAACCGTGGCCGGAAACGTCTGCTGCTGGAGGACTTCTACCGCGACGGCCGACGGCGGCTGGACCTCCTGATGGACGCCGACGAGCCGGTCGGGGGTCAGTGGAACTACGACGCGGACAACCGGGAGCCGGCACCGAAGTCCGGATCGATCGGCGTCGAGCCGCCGTGGTGGCCGACCGAGGACGCCATCGACGACGAAGTGCGGGCCGACCTCGACCGATGGGCAGCCGACGGCGCCGTCGAGTTCGTCGGAGTCGACGGCCCCCGCCGCTTCGCCGCCACGAGGGACGAGGCGTTACAGGCGTTGTCGCATTTCCTGGCGCGCCGGCTTGACGCCTTCGGCCCGTACGAGGACGCCGTCCTCGCCGACGATCCCTGGATGTCGCACTCACTGCTGTCGGCACCGTTGAACCTGGGTCTGCTGGACCCGGTGGAGGTCGCGCACGCGGCCGAGGACGCGTACCGCGCCGGGACGGCCCGCCTCGCCTCGGTCGAGGGCTTCATCCGACAGATCGTCGGCTGGCGGGACTACGTCTGGCACCTGTACTGGCACCAGGATGACGACTACCGGGCCCGTAACGGCCTGGACGCGACGACGTCGCTGCCGGCCTGGTTCGCCGACCTCGACGGCGACGCGACCGATGCGCGCTGCCTGTCGACCGTCCTGAACAACGTCCGCGACCACGGTTGGGCGCACCACATTCCGCGGCTGATGATCCTGGGAAACTACGCCATGCAGCGCGGCTGGCAGCCGGCGGAGGTCACCGACTGGTTCCATCGCTCGTTCGTCGACGGCTACGACTGGGTCATGGTCCCCAACGTCGTCGGGATGAGCCAGCACGCCGACGGTGGATTGATGGCCACCAAGCCCTACGCGTCCGGGGGCGCCTACATCAATCGGATGACCGACTTCTGCGGCGGCTGTCGCTTCGACCCCAAGGTGCGGGTGGGGGACAACGCGTGCCCGTTCACCGCCGGGTACTGGGCCTTCCTGCACCGGCACCGGGACGATTTCGCCCGCAACCACCGGATGGCCCAGGCGGTGCGGGGCCTGGACCGCCTCAAGGATCTCGATGCCCTGCTCCAGCAGGAGGCGCAGCGCGGATCCGGTGCGCCGTGAGGCTTTCACCTCCGGATCGTTCATCGTGCGGTCGCCGGATATTCCCCGGTCGACTGTGGTCGATCTCCGGCTCACGTGGGCCGGCGCCCACATCACGATCCGTTACCGTGGAGGGGTCAAGCCTACGAACCCCACGGTGGGACAGTCTTGGGCATCGCGGGCGACCCTGCACAACGGCGGGTTTCAACGTGTGCCCGCAGGAAGGGTCGTATGGCCGGGAACGCCATCCACAGATTCCGTAATACCTCCGTCCTCGCCGTCTGCGCGATCGACGCGGGTCGGGTCGTCACCTCCGACGCGCTCGACGAGCGTCTGGCCGACGTGTACCGCCGGGTCGGTCTGCGCCCCGGAATGATGCAGCGTCTGGCCGGCATCTCCGAGCGACGATGGTGGGACAAGGGGACGACCTTCGTCGACGGGGCGGCGATGGCCGGGGCGAAGGCGATGGCGGAGGCGGGTGTGCAGCCCGGCCAGATCGGCCTGATGATCAACACCTCGGTCAGCAGGGCCCACCTGGAGCCCTCGACGGCCGTCTCGGTCCATCACCAGCTCGGTCTGCCCAGCTCCTGTCTGAACTTCGACGTCACCAATGCCTGCCTGGGCTTCGTCAACGGCATGCAGTTGGCCGCCGCGATGATCGACAGCGGCCACATCGACTACGCCCTCATCGTCAACGGCGAGGACGCCGAGGCGCTGCACGAGGCGACGATCTCCCGCCTCGAGGAGCGTGCGGCGAACGCCAAGCACGTCTTTGACAACTTCGCCTCGCTGACGCTGGGGTCCGGCGCCGCGGCGATGGTCCTGGGCCGCACCGACGCCCACCCCGAGGGGCACCGCTACCTGGGTGGTGCCACCCGCTCGGCCAGCCAGTACAACGACCTGTGCGTCGGCGACATGGACGACATGCGTACCGACTCGACCGGCCTGATGAACGCTGGGATCGAGCTGACCCTGGAGATGTGGGGCGAGTCGGCGGCCGAGTTCGGCTGGGACCGCGGCATCGACCGTTACATCGTCCATCAGGTCAGCAACGTCCACACCAAGGCGATCGCCAAGGTCCTCGACCTCGACACCGGCCGGATCCCGCTGACCTTCCCGACCCGCGGCAACCTGGGTCCGGCGGCGATCCCGCTGACCCTGGCCAGCGTGTCCGGCGAGCTGTCCGAGGGCGACCGCGTGCTCCTGATGGGTATCGGGTCGGGTCTGAACGTGTCGATCTCCGAGATCGTCTGGTGACTCGCAGCACCCGGTCCGGGGTTCTCCGCTCCCGCGGGACGCTTGCCCGCACGGCCCCGGCGCGGCTGCCTCCGGCCGGCTTGCCGGGGCTGGATCCGGCATGGTCGCGGCTGGTCGAGGTCGTCGACGGCGCCGGGGTCACCCGGACGTTCCACGTTCTGGACGGCGGTGACCCGGCCGCGACGGTCGGCACTCTGCTCTGCGTTCACGGCAACCCGACCTGGAGTTATCTCTGGCGGCGGTTGATCGCCGAGGCACCGGCGGGCTGGCGGGTGATCGCGATGGACCACCTCGGGATGGGCTTCTCCGAGCGGCCCGACGCACCCCGGACGTTGACCGACCGGGTCGACGACCTCAGCCGGCTGACCGCGGTCCTCGGCGTCACCGGTCCGGTGGTGACCGTCGCCCACGACTGGGGTGGCATCCTCTCCCTCGGCTGGGCCGATCGGCATCGCGATCAGCTCCGCGCGGTGGTGTTGACCAACACCGCGGTGCACCAGCCGGCGACGACGAAGGGTCCGATCCTGATCCGGCTCGCCCATCGTCGCTGGCTGAACAAGCTCACGGTGCACTGGACGCCGCTGTTCGTCCGCACCACGACCGGACTGAGCCGACCGACATTGGACTCCGAGGTCCGCGACGCGTTCGCCGCGCCGTATCCCAACCGGGCTGCGCGGGCCGGGATCTCGGAGTTCGTCGCCGACATCCCGTTCGCGGTCGGCCACCCCAGCCGTCCCGCCCTGGACGAGATCGCCGACGCGGTGACCACTCTCGACGTCCCCGCGCTGCTGCTGTGGGGACCGAGGGACCCGGTCTTCGGTGAGGCGCACCTGCGTGACCTCCGAGAGCGACTGCCGCAGGCCGACCTGCACCGCTACGAACGGGCCAGCCATCTGCTGCCCGAGGACGCCCCGGGCTACCCGGCCGTCCTCCGGGACTGGCTGTCCCAGCTCGATGACGCTCCGGTCACCCGGGTGACCCGAACGGACCTGCCACCGGTGCTGGACGCGCTGTCGCGGCGCCGGGACGACCCCGGCCCAGCCGTGGTGGAGACGGCCGGTGCCGTCCTGAGCTGGGCTGATCTCCATCGGCGGGTCGAGGCGATCGCGGCCGGACTCGCCGACGCCGGGGTGAAGCCAGGGGACCGGGTGGCGCTGTTGGTGCCACCGTCGATCGCCCTGACCGTCGCGCTGTACGCCGTGTGGCGCGCCGGCGCCGTCATCGTGGTCGCCGACAAGGGCCTCGGGCTCCGCGGGATGGGCCGGGCCCTGCGAAGCGCACAGCTGGACCACCTCATCGCCGACACCCCCGGTCTGCTGGCCGCCGGTCCGATGCGGTTGCCCGGCACCAGGTTCGCTGTCCGGCCGCCGTCGGCAGTGGTAACGCGACTTTCCGGAACGCGGACGTCGCTGGCGGAGCTCGAGCGCCGTGGTGCGGCGTTGCCCGTCCCCGCGGACACCACCCCGGACGCCGAAGCGGCCATTCTGTTCACCTCCGGTGCGACCGGTCCGGCCAAAGGCGTGCGCTACCGGGACGGGCAGGTCCGGGCTCAGCTGGCTCTGATCGGGCGCACCTACGGCCTGACCCCGGACGACCGGATCGTCGCCGCCTTCGCTCCGTTCGCCCTGTACGGTCCAGCCCTGAGCATCCCGTCCGCGGTGCCCGACACCGACGTCACGAAGCCGGGCACACTGACCGCGACCGCGCTGGCCGACGCCGCGGCCCGGATCCAGGGCACCGTGGTGTTCGCGTCGCCCGCCGCCCTGCGCAACGTGCTGGCCACTGCGGACGGCCTCACCGACGCCCACCGCACCGCGCTGTCCCGGATTCGGCTGTTGATGAGCGCCGGGGCGCCGGTGCCGGCCCCGCTGTTGACCGCGCTGCAGCGGGTGCTCCCGCACGCGGCGATGCACACCCCGTACGGCATGACCGAAGCCCTGCCGCTGACGGACATCTCACTGCCGGAGATTCTGGAAGCGGGTGACGCGGCGGGCGTCTGCGTCGGCCGAGCGCTACATTCCGTCCAGATGCGTGTCATCGCGTTGGATCTCGACGGCGAGGCCGACGGCCCACTGATCGACGAGGCCGGTGTCACCGGCGAGATCTGGGCGCGCGCACCACACCTGCGGGACTCCTACGACGCGCTCTGGGTGACCAACCGCGCTGCCGCGGCGCACCCGGGCTGGCACCGCACCGGCGACGTCGGCCACCGCGACGCCGACGGTCGGTGGTGGATCGAGGGCCGCACCGCACATCTCGTCCGGTCGGCGTCCGGGCCGGTCACGCCGGTCGGTGTCGAACAACGGGTGCAACGGGCACTGGCCGGCCGGGACGGGGTCGCCGGCCCGGTCGCCGCCGTCGTCGGGGTCGGCCCGGCCGGCGTGCAGCAGGTTGTCGTCGTCCTCACCGGGGCCGGCCCGGTGCTGGCCGATCTCGCGCTGACGGACGTGGTCCGCGCCGCCGCCGCGCCCGTCGAGGTCGCCGCGGTGTTGATCCGGCGCGCACTGCCGGTCGACATCCGGCACAACTCCAAGATCGACCGCACCACGCTGGCCGCCTGGGCGACCGGGACGCTGGCCGGCCGGTGAAGGTACTCGTCACCGGCGCCACCGGACTGATGGGTCGCCGTACAGCCGACCGGCTGATCCGACGCGGCGACGAGCTCACTGTGCTGCAGCGTCGGCCCGCTCGGCTCGATGCCCGCGAGATTCTCGGCGACGTCACCGATGTCGACCTGGTTCGGGATGCGTGTCGGGGCCAGGACGTCGTCCTTCACCTGGCTGCGAAGGTGGATGCCTTCGGCGAGTGGACCGACTTCGAGCGGGTGAACGTGTCGGGGACCGCAGCCGTGCTGGATGGCTGTCGGGCCGCCGGCGTCGGGCGGTTGGTGCACGTGTCGTCACCGTCGGTCGCGCACGGCGGCCACGACCTGGTCGGCGTCGGGCCGGAACCGGCCGAGCCGGCGGCGGCCGGTGGTCACTACGCCCGGTCCAAAGCCATTGCCGAGATTGCCGCCCTGGCCGCCGACGACCCCGGTCTCGCGGTCCTCGTCATCCGTCCGCACCTGGTGTGGGGGCCTGGCGACACCCAGCTGGTCGCCCGCATCATCGACCGGGCCCGGTCGGGGCGGCTGCCGCTGATCGGCAACGGCGCGGCGCTGATCGACTCGACGTACGTCGACAACGCCGCTGACGCGATGGTGGCCGCCGTCGACCGGGTCGGAGCCGTCCACGGCGAAGCTCTCGTCGTCAGCAACGGTGAGCCACGGCCGGTGGGGGAGATCCTGCGCCGGATCTGCTCCGCTGCCGGTGTTCCCGGGCCGCGCGGCCGGGTGCCGGCCGGACTCGCCGCCGCCGCCGGGGCGCTGGTCGAACGGGTCTGGCGGACCGGGCTGGTGTCCGGTGAGCCGCCGCTGACCCGGTTCCTCGCCGAGCAGCTGAGTACTGCTCACTGGTTCGACCAGCGGCGCACCCGGGAGGTCCTGGGCTGGGCGCCGGCCATCAGCATCGACGAGGGATTCCGCCTGCTCGCTGCGTCATACCGGGCCTGAACCCGGTGACCGGCGCCATCATGCCGCGTGGGGAATGAACGACCGACCCGGGTGGTTGGAACCCCATGACGGACGCCTGGACATGCCCCGGGTACCAACATTTGAAATGTCGCTACGAGCGACCACGCTGCCGAGAGGCGCACTGGCAGGCGTCCGTCCCATCAATTCTCCGGTCTGCCCCTGAGCCGTTGGCGCCGCGAACCGTAAGACAGACCAGCTAAGCCTAGGTTTTCGACCCGAAAGAGTCCGTGACACGGGGACCGGGTTGGCGGGTTGTGCCTGAGTGTGTTGCTGCTGTGGGCATTTCCCCATGCCGGGCCGTTCAGGCGGTGAAGGCCGCGATCTTGACCAGGTGACGGGCAGCGACGCGGTGTCAGTAGCCCGCGTCGCCTCCGGCCCGGGGATCAGGACGGCTCTCGCCCTGCGACGAGGGTGTGCCCGACCGTGGGATCAGCCGAGCTTCGCGTGCAGGAAGTCGATCGTCCGTTGCCAGGCCACCGCGGCGAGATCGGCGTCGTAGGTGCCCATGTGGTCGTCCTGGTTCATGAAGGCGTGGCCGGCCGGGTAGTAGTGGAACTCCACCTGGGCACCGGATTCGGCCTTGATCTGCTTCTCCAGCTCCCTCGCGTCGGCCACCGGATACATCCCGTCGGTCTGTCCGTAGTGACCCATGACGGGTGCGGTCAGCGAGGTGTAGGAGTCCGGCACTGCCGGCCCGACGCCGTAGAACGGCACGGCGGCGCCGACCCGGTCACCCTCCCGGGCGGCGAGCAGCAGCACGAACCCGCCACCCATACAGAAGCCGACCGCGCCCACGGCGTCCGACGTGACGGCGTCATGTCCGAGCAGGAAGTCCACCGCCCCGCCGAGATCGCGGGCCGCCTGCTCCACCGGGAGCTGCTGCATCAGGGCGCCCGCGGTGGACTGCTCGTGGGACACACTGCCGCCGTAGAGATCGGGCGCCAGCGTGACGAAGCCCTCGGCCGCGAAACGGTCGACGTAGTCGGCCAGGTTGGAGTCCAGTCCCCACCACTCCTGGATGACGATCAGACCCGGTCCGCTACCTCCGGGGGGAAGGGCCAGATAACCGTGCGCAGTGTGCCCGCCGCTGGCGAAAGTGATGTTCTGGCGGGGGTTGTCGGTCGTGGAACTCATGTGTCCTCCTGTAATGACGAGTGCCCGGTGGCCCTCAGCCGCCGGGTCAGGCCTGACTGATCGCGGTGGCGGCCGTGACCGCGGCGATCAGTGACGCCACGTCCGCACCGTCCTGGGGGCAGTGGACCCGGCCGATGCGCACGACCTCATCCGTCCGCAACCCGGTGGGCAATCCTCCGACCGCCCCGGGCTCGCTCAACGCGGTCCGCAGGTTCACCACCAGGTCGTCCGTTCGGTACCCGTCCAGAGGCATCCGCAAAAGGAACGACTGATCGGGCCGGACGGTCAGGCAGGCCTCCGCCGGTAGGAGCGCCCGGAGCCGGTCGAACGTCGCGCGATCCCGCTCGGGACCGTTCGTCGTCTCGACGCGGCCGGCGTCAACGTGCAGGAGGTCGAAGCCCGCGGTGGACCGGGTCCGGATCGCCGCCTCCAGGTCGGCCCGACCGGCCGCTTCGTTCGGCAGATCGGTTGGCGCGTCACGGTAGGCCAGCACCTTCAGCTGCTCCTCGCGTTCGACCCGCTCGCTCACGTCGCTCTGGTACCCGATGTAGTGCGTGATCCTGCCGCTGTCGTCACGGACCGCCGACAGGTGGACCTCGTTCCAGAACGGGGTGCCGTCCTTACGGTAATTGCGCAGCACACTGCGGACGTCGCGGCCGTTGTCCAGGGCGACCCGCAGGTCTTTGACCGCCCGCGGGTCGGAGTCCGCGCCCTGCAGGAACCGGCAGTTGCGGCCCAGGATGTCGTCCGAGGCGTACCCGGTGAGTTGAGCGAAGGCGTCGTTCACGTAGACCAGCGGCTGCTCGGGGTCGAGCCAGTCGGCGATGGTGATGCTCACCGCCGCCACCGAGACTGCCCGCATCATCGTGCGCGGCAGGTCGGCATTGGAGATCCGGCGGCCCGACGAGGTGGTGCCGCGCCGGTAGGCGGGCGCGGGGGACGGCACGAGCGCCGAGACGCTCGACGGCAGCGCCGTCCGGGCGACCGGCATCCCCGGCTTACGGAGACCTTCGAGGATGGCGGTCAGCCGCTCCCGTGGTTTGGTGCCGGCCAGCGCCGGGTCGATCAGCCGGTCCACCAGTGTCGCGGCGACCTCCCGCAGCTTGATGTTGTGGCGCGAGGAGTGCCACCGCAGCAGGTCGAAGGCTTGCGGCTCCGTCAGGTCGAAGATGACCATGATCATGCCCTTGGCCTGCTCGATGAGGTCGCGGGTGGCAGCGGCGTCCATGACCGCGCGGGTGGTCTCCTGTTCGCGGTGTTTGCGCAGGCTGACGGTCAGGTCCACGAGGAAACCACTGATCACCTTGACCTCGGTACCGGCCCGGCCGGCGACGTAGCCCACCGACAGCACGGTCCTGACCTTCTGCCGGGCATCGACCAGTCGGTACCACTCGCAGAAGGTCTCGCCCTCCGCGATGCTGCGCGCAACCGCGGTGTCGACCCGCGACCGGTCGTCCGGGTGGACGTGACTGGACATCAGCTCCAGGGTCGGGACGACTTCCCCCGGAGGGAAGCCGTAGATCCGGTAGGTGCGTTCCGTCCATACCAGTTTCCGATGGGGGACGTCGTAGGAGAAGCGACCGAAGGGAGGACCGGCATCGGTCGCGGAAGATTCCGCCGCCCGTTCCGTGCTCGCAGTCTCGGTCACCCGACGGACCTCATTCGAATCAGTGCGTACCGCGTCGTCGCCCGTATGTTCGAGCCCTGGGCATCCTATCGGCTCAACCTGCCCCGGTCGCTGCTGCCGACGGGTCGGCGGGGGCGGGCAGCCCTTTGCCCAGGTGGATCGAACCGGGCTGGTCGGCGTAGTGGCCGAACGGGGGGACCGGAGTGTAGCCGCTGGCCGCGTACAGCGCGATGGCCTCCGGCTGCATCGTCCCAGTCTCCAGCACGAGCCAGCCGGCGCCCGCAGCGGCTGCTGTCACCTCCAGGTGGGCCAGGACCGCCCGGGCTAACCCGCGACCCCGGCGGGACGGGACCACGTACATCCGCTTCAGCTCGGCCACCACCGGCTGCGGGCTCGGCGACGCACTGCTCGGACCGTCGTCGGGACCGAGGTCGCGAGGACCGGATTCCACGATCCGCCAACCCCCCATGGCGACCGGCTCGGTCTCGTCGTACAGGATCACGAAGAGCCCCAGCGGTGGACTGAAGTGGGCGTGGTCCAAAGGGGTCTCGTCGGGTCCGCCGTAGCGGATGACGTACTCCTGCTGGACCTCGTCGACGAGTCGGCGGGCGTCGCGGTGGTCGTAGGCCATCGGGCGGATGTCGAGGGTCAGGGGACTGATGTCGGGCGTGCGCACATGAATATTGTGCGTCGTCCTCGGCCCCGGGACGGACGCCGCGCCCGCCGGGTGCGCCGCGGCGGACGGTCGTGCGGCAAGAGGATTCCCGGGGAATACCCGTCCCGTCAGGGCCGTTGCACCGAGGCAGACCTACGAGAGGATTCACCCATGGCAACCACCGATCTGAGCGGCGACGTCTTCGAGACCACGGTCACCGACCACGACATCGTCCTGGTGGACTTCTGGGCGTCATGGTGTGGCCCGTGCCGTTCGTTCGCCCCGATCTATGACTCGGCGTCGGAGAAGCACCCCGACATCGTGTTCGGCAAGGTCGACACCGAGGCGGAGCAGGGTCTGGCCGCGGCGGCGAACATCCGGTCCATTCCGACCCTGATGGCGTTCCGCGACGGCATCCTGGTCTTCTCGCAGCCGGGCGCTCTCCCCGCTTCCGGTCTGGAGCAGGTCATCGAAGGGGTAAGGGGTCTGGACATGGACGACGTCCGTGCCCAGCTCGCGCAGGCGAACGCCGCCCAGGCGCCGGCTTCCGCCCAGGGCTGAGGCGGCCTTCGGCGCCCGACCGGTCCACCTGACCGGGCTCCTCAGTTGTAGGTGCTCAAGCAGCGCCTGCGTCGCCCCAGGCGGCCTCGGCGCCGCTGTGGCCGATCAGGACCACCTGCACCGTGGTCCCGGCGGTGACGATCACCGCAGCGGCAACCAGCACACCGGACAGCCATCGCGGCAACCGGCCGAACCGGCCCGCGGCAGTGCGCTCGCTCTGCCGCCACCACCACACTCCGAACGCGACGACGACCGCACCGGCCATCCAGGGCAGCAGCCCGTCCGCGTAGGCCGAGTGCTGCTCGATGAGTGCGCTGCGTCCCAGCGTGTTCTCGAGGCTCTCGCCGGACTGGGTGGAGATCGGAACCAGGATCAGCGCGATGACAGCGAGAACCAGCGGAGCCGGGCCGGCCCAGCGTCGGAACCGGGGCCAGAGTGCGGCAACCAGCAACGCCAGGACCGCGGCGGGGACGAACACGACGGTGGCGTGCACCACGAGTGGGTGCAGCGGCAGGCCGAAGACGGTGTCGAACATTGAGCCTCCTTCAAGGTCACTGTCAGTGTCGACACGTGATCTCAACGTTTTCTCAGGTCCGCCCCGCCGCAGCATCGAGTGAGGGTGGCCCCCGCCCCGGGGGGTGCACACTCGACGGGTGACCACCGTCGAACCGTCGGCCGGGCTGCCCGACCTGCCCCGGCTGCTGCTCGTCGAAGACGACCCTGATCTGGCGCCGCTACTGCTCGAGGTGCTGTCCGGTGACTACCGGGTATCGCTGGCCGTGGACGGCCACCGGGGCCTGCATCTGGGCCTGACGACGCCTTTCGAGGTCATGGTCATCGACCGCGGACTCCCAGGAATAGAAGGCGTCGACCTGGTCGGGCGCTTTCGCAGGTCGGGCCTGCGGATGCCGGTCCTGCTGCTGACCGCCCGGGGGACCCTGGCCGACCGGATCGACGGCCTGGACGCGGGGGCCGAGGACTACCTCGTCAAGCCGTTCGAGATCGACGAACTGCTGGCCCGGCTGCGCGCCCTGCTGCGTCGACACAGTGACTCCGCCGAGCTGCTGCCGATCGGCTCGTATCGGCTGTCGGTGGCCACCCGTACGGTGACCGGCGGCCCGGAGCCGGTAGCGCTGTCGGGACGCGAAGCCGCCCTGCTGGAGCTGTTGGCGCGTCGCCCCGGAAAGGTGTGGACCCGCCCCGAGCTGTTGGCGTCGGCGTTCGACGCCGGCGACGGTGCCGGCACTGTCGACACCTACGTCTACTACCTCCGCCGCAAGCTCGGGCGCGGCGTGGTCCGTACGGTGCACGGCCTCGGCTACCAGCTCGGCGCGGTCTGAGATGGCGGGCGGGAGCGCCCAGGACACCGCCGACTCCGCGGTCGTCAAGGCGGCCGCGCGCCGGGTCGGAGTGCAGTTGGCCCTGGTCTGCGCCGGTGTAGTGGTCATCGTCGCGGTGCTGGCGTTCACGCTCGTCGGTCGGCACACGGACCTGGGCCCGGCCAACCAGGAGTTGGCCAGTGACAACGATGCGCTGGTCCGGGACGGCATCCTGGTGGCCGGGGTCATCGGGATCGTCATCGCGGGAGTGGTCGGGTGGTGGGCGGCCCGTGATGCGGTACGACCGCTGGGCCGGGCATTGCAGCTCCAGCGCCAGTTCGTCGCCGACGCCGGTCACGAACTGCGAACCCCCCTCACGATCCTGCACACCCGGGCGCAGTTGCTGGCCCGCCGACTGCCGCCGGACAGCCCGGACCGCGAGTTGGCCGAGCAACTTCTCGCCGACTCCCGCGTGCTCGGCGAGATCGTCGACGAGCTGCTGGCCAGTGCCCAATTGAGCCAGGATCCGGCCCGTAGCGAGACCTTTGCCGCCGCGGATCTTCTCGACGAAGTGGTGGCCTCGGTGTCCGTGCTCGCCGCGGACGGTGGTGTCGGGCTGACCGCCGACGGCGAGGCCGATCTGGTGCTCACCGGCTCCCGGGTGGCACTGCGGCGGGCGCTGGTCGCGTTGACCGACAACGCCCTCGCCCACACTCCGGCCGGTGGGGCCGTGAGGCTGCGGGCCCGAACGGTGGGTGCGGAAGCGGTCGTGACGATCAGCGACACCGGCGAGGGTCTCGATCCGGCCGACGCCGATCGACTCCTCGCCCGGTTCACCCGAGGCGTCGGTGACACGCCGGGAATCGGACCCCGACGATTCGGTCTGGGGCTGTCCCTGGTCGCCGAGATCGCCCGTGCCCACGGCGGTCGGTTGGACCTCACCGGCAGCCCCGGTCAGGGGGCGGTAGCCACCCTGACGCTGCCGTCCACGCGGCGATGATGTCGAAGGTCCGAAACCCTGACCGCCACCCACGCCGGGGAACGCTTGAGCAACGTCGCGTCGCGCCACCGGCGAGGAGAACGCAGTGCCGGTCGACCACATCGATCGGCACAGCGGCGCCGGTGGTCACGTCGCGGCCGCCGATCGACGGATGGGACCCACGCGGACGCGTGTCGATTCCGTACAGACACACGACACAGACACCCGACGGTTCCGCCGGGAATGGCGTTGCGCTCGCGGTCGCGGTGGTCGTCAGGCCGACCGCGCCGGCTCTTCCGCTCCTCCCCGAATCGGATCGGCGGCACTGACCGGTCGACTGCGCGCGACGAACCGGAAGCGGTCTCCACGGAAGACCGAGCGGGTCCATTCGACGACCCTGCCCTGGTCGTCCCAGCCCGTCCGATGGACCAGCAGCAGGGGGAGACCCGGGTCGACCTGCAGCAACGCCGCCCGCTCCGGATCGGCCAGGGTCGTCTCGACGACGTCCTCGACTGCGGCGATCTCGATGCCGTAGGCCTCACGCATCGTGCGGTACAGCGAGCCGCGAGCCGCCAGTTCCTCGGCGAGGTCTACGAGAAGTCCGGGTAAATAGGCGATCTCATACGCAATAGGCTCATCCGCGGCGGTACGCAGGCGCTCCACCCGGTGCACCACCGAACCTGGCGCGACCCCCAGATGGTCGGCGATCTCGGCGGTGGCAGGGGAGGCGTCGATCGACAGCACGATCGCTCCCGGGAGGCGACCTTCGTCGTGGGTGTCCTGGGAGAAGGAGGTCAGCTGACGCAGCTGCATCAGCCTCGGCCGGGCCACGAAGGTGCCGCGTCCCTGGGTGCGCTCGAGCCGGCCGTCGATGACCAACTCGGCGATGGCCTGCCGCACGGTTGTCCGCGAGGTCGCCAGCCGTTCGGCCAGCTCGCGCTCGGTGGGCACCGCGGAGCCTGGATCCAACCCGGCGGTGAGGTCGAGGATCTGACTCTTCACCCGGAAGTACTTCGGAATCTTCAACGCGAGAAGCCCTTCAGCACATGGATCAGCTGGTGGTCGGTCGGGTCCATGTTAACGGATTGGCCTAGACCATTCGGGTGGATCTCTTGACCGCAGTATTGGTCTATGCCAATCTACAGACCGACGGATTGGTCCAGACCAATTCTTCTCCTCGGAGTGTCAAGCCATCTGAGCGGCACTCCGAGCCCAGGACAACCAGGTTTCCCGACGTCGTGGACCCACGACGCGGGGGCCATCGACAGCGGAGGAAGTCGGCGATGACCACAGCCACCACCGGGACGGCGCCAGCGGCGCCGGCCACGAAGAAGCCGAGACTCCGGATCCCGGGTTTCGCCCAGCTCCAGCGACTGGGCAAGAGCCTGATGCTGCCGATCGCGCTGCTACCGGCCGCCGGCATCCTGCTTCGGCTCGGACAGGCGGACCTACTGGGGGGAATGGACACCCCCGTGATCGGCCCGTTCTTCGACGCCATGAGCGCCGCCGGTGGCGCCGTCTTCTCCCACCTGCCGCTGCTCTTCGCGGTGGGTGTCGCCATCGGATTCGCCAAGAAGGCAGACGGCTCCACCGCACTGTCGGCGGTCGCCGGATACCTGGTCCTCGAGGCGGTGTTCACCTCGATGTCGCCGGTGGTGCTCGACGGCGGGGAGCTGATCAACTACAGCGTGTTCGGCGGCATCCTGGTCGGCCTGATCACCGCGTTGATGTTCGACCGCTTCCACAACATCCAACTGCCGGCGTATCTCGGCTTCTTCGGCGGCCGCCGCTTCGTCCCGATCGTGGTGTCCCTCACGACGCTGTTCCTCGGGTTCGCACTCAGCTACGTCTATCCGCTGTTCGACGCCGGGCTCACCTCGGTCGGCCAGTTCATCGGCGGCTCCGGCGCGTTCGGCGCCTTCGCCTACGGCTTCACCAACCGGATGCTCATCCCGCTCGGACTGCACCACATCCTCAACACCTATGTCTGGTTCCTCTACGGCGACTACACACCTCCCGGCGGCACGGGCGTCACCGGTGAGCTGACCCGGTTCGCCGCGGGCGACACCACCGCCGGTCTGCTGACCTCGGGTTTCTACCCGATCCTGATGTTCGGCCTGCCGGCCGCGGCGCTCGCGATGATCCACGTCGCCCACAAGAAGCAGCGCAAAGTGGCTGTCGGCATCCTGTCCGCCGCCGGGTTGACCGCGTTCCTGACCGGCGTCACCGAACCGCTCGAGTTCGCCTTCATGTTCGTCGCCTTCCCGCTGTACGTCGTACACGCCGTCCTCACCGGCCTGTCGCTGGCGATCGCCTACCTGCTGGACATCCATCTCGGGTTCTCGTTCTCGGCCGGCCTGCTCGACCTACTGCTCTACGGCACCGCTCCCGCGGCCCACAACATCCCACTGCTGCTGCTGATGGGCGTCACCTTCTTCGCTGTCTACTACTTCCTGTTCCGCTTCACGATCACGCGCTGGAACATGCGGACCCCCGGCCGGGAGCCGCAGGACGAGTTCGACGCCGAGCAGGCCGCCAACCTCACCGACGCCACCGGCTCGGGTCAGGGTGCCGGTGGCACCGCCGATGAAGACACTCAGGCCGAGCGACTGATCGCCGCATTCGGCGGCCGGGAGAACCTGGTCAACGTGGACGCCTGCATCACCCGGCTGCGGATGGAGGTCGCCGACACGACCAAGGTCGACCGGGCCCGGCTGAAGGCCCTCGGGGCCGCCGGGGTCATCGACGTCGGCTTCAACGTGCAGGCCGTCTTCGGCACCCAGGCCGAGGCACTGAAGAACCGGATCCTGGACACCCTCCAGGCGGTTCCGGTGCTGGTCGGTGCCGGCGCGGTGACCGACCAGGCCGCCGTGGCCGCCACCCCGGCCCCGGCTTCGTCGGCACCCATGCCGGCGCGGAACATCACCACGATCCTGTCACCTGTACCCGGCCGTGCGGTCGCGTTGACCGACGTCCCGGACCAGATCTTCGCCCAGGGCATGGTCGGTCACGGCATCGCGATCGACCCGCCGCAGGGCATCGTCGAAGCGGTGGCGCCCGTCCGTGGATTCATCCACACCCTGCTGCCGCACGCCTACGTCGTCATGACCGACGACGGGGTCGGCGTGTTGGTCCACCTGGGTCTGAACACGGTGCAGCTCAAGGGGGAGGGCTTCACCTCCCACGTGCAGAAGGGGGACCGGGTCGAGGTCGGCCAGCCGGTGATGACCTACGACGTGCCCGCGGTGGCCGCGACCGGTCGCAAGACGATCGTCCCGGTCGTTGTGATGGAGAAGAAGGCGACCGACGTCTTGATCGAGGCGGCGATCGCGTCCGCTGACGCTGCCACCCGTGAGATTGCCGCCGGCGACCGGTTGTTCACCGTCTCGGGCTGATCCGAGTCCTCCGCTGTGCCGGGGCCGGCCGGCTGCGACCGACCGGCCCCGCTCACCACCTGACCTCCTGAGGAGAACCGAGATGGAAATCGTCATCCTGAATGACACCGCCGCGATCGGTCGGTTGGGAGCCGACGCCGTCGGCGCCCTGCTGCAGCACCGCCCGGACGCCGTGCTGGGCCTCGCTACCGGATCGTCGCCGCTGGCGATCTACGACGAACTCGCCGCCCGGTGCGCCGCGGGCACGGTGTCGTTCGCGCGAGCCAGCGGCTTCACCCTGGACGAGTACGTCGGGATCCCCGCCGACCATCCGGAGCGCTACCGGAACGTCATCGACACCGACTTCGTTTCGCGGGTCGACTTCGCGCCGGATGCGGTGCGGGGTCCCGACGGGTTGGCCGCCGACATCGCCGCGGCGTGCGCCGGCTACGAAGCGGCCATGACCGAGGCCGGCGGGATCGATCTACAGATCCTCGGGATCGGCACCGACGGCCACATCGGCTTCAACGAGCCCGGCTCGTCACTGGCCTCGCGGACCCGGATCAAGACCCTGACGCGGCAGACCCGGATCGACAACGCGCGGTTCTTCGACGGGGACCTGGCCGCGGTGCCCACGCACTGCCTCACCCAGGGGCTCGGCACGATCATGGCCGCCCGGCACGCGGTGTTGGTCGCCGTCGGCGCGGGCAAAGCCGAGGCGGTCCACCACCTCGTCGAGGGTGCGGTGAGCGCGATGTGGCCAGGCACCATCCTGCAGCACCATCCGCACGTGACGGTCCTGCTCGACGGGGCGGCAGCGAGCCGCTTGCGACTCGCCGACTACTACCGGGAGACGTACCGGGCCAAGCCGGCCTGGCAGGGTCTGTGACCGTGCTGATCACCGCCGACACCGTCGTCACCGGCGACGCGCTGTTGCGCCCCGGCTGGGTCACGATCGCCGGCGGCGTGGTGCTGGCCGTCGGTGCCGGGACTCCCTCGGGGGCGGCGGATGTCGCGCTCGGCCCCGTCACGGTGGTGCCGGGCTTCGTCGACATGCACGTCCACGGCGGCGGGGGTGGAGCTTTCCCTGAGGCGACAGCGGCGTCGTCGAGGGCCACGATCGACCTGCACCGGGTCCACGGGACGACGTCGATGGTCGCGTCTCTGGTCAGCGCCCAGCCCGCCGAGTTGCTGCGCCAGATCGGCGTTCTCGCGGAGCAGGTCCAGGCCGGGGAGCTGGTGGGCCTGCATCTGGAGGGTCCGTGGCTGTCAGCGCGGCGCTGTGGTGCGCATGCGCCCGCCGCCCTGCGGGATCCCGAGAGAGCCGAACTCGAGCGGGTTCTCACCCAAGGGCGCGGGACCATCCGGATGGTCACGTTGGCTCCGGAGCGGGCCGGCGGGATCGCGGCGATCCAGCGTCTGGCCTCGGCGGGGGTGGTGGCCGCTGTCGGTCACACCGACGCCACCTACGATCAGGTGCGCGCCGCCGTCGGGGCCGGCGCCACCGTCGGGACCCACCTGTTCAATGCGATGCGGCCGGTCCACCACCGCGAACCGGGCCCGGTGATGGCGCTGCTCGAGGACCCGCGGGTGACCGTCGAGATGATCACCGACGGTGTGCACCTGCATCCGGCGTTGTACCGGGACGTGACCCACAGCGTCGGCCCGGACCGGGTCGCCCTGGTCACTGACGCCATGGTCGCGGCCGGGATGCCCGACGGCGACTATGTTCTCGGTTCACTGGCGGTCACCGTGACCGATGGCGTCGCCCAGGTCGCCGGAACCGAGACCATCGCCGGCAGCACGGCGACGATGGACCGGATCTTCCGGTACGCGGTACTCAACAGCGGCCGCCCCCGGGACCAGGCGCTGATCACCGCGGTCCGGCAGACCTCGGTCAACCCGGCTCGCGCCCTGGGCCTGCCGCCGGCCGGGCTGACTCCCGGCGGGTCGGCAGATCTGGTCGTTCTCGACGACCGGCTCGAGGTGCAGCGGGTGCTGCACCGCGGAACCTGGGTGCGCTGACCCCGCGGCCGACGCGGCATACTTCGACCGTGACGCCGACGCGGCACCCGGCCCGCGATGGCGCACGGCATCGGCACGATCATGGAGGCGCGCGATGTTGACAGTGGCTCACTGTGGGGTAGTGGCATGAGTCACCTCGGTGACGTGCGGCCCGGTTCGGACACCCTTTGTGCACCCAGGGCCTTCCTGCGTTCCGATGCTGCCTCGGTGTCGCTGAACGGACCCTGGCAGTTCACGGTGCATGCCTCGGATCCCGTCGACGCGGGAATTCCCGCCTTCGCGTGTGCCGATTTCGACACCACCGGCTGGTCCGCCATCTCGGTCCCCGGGCACTGGGTACTTCAGGGCCACGGCTCGCCGATCTACACCAACGTCCGGTACCCGTTTCCGATCGACCCGCCGTACGTCCCGGACGAGAACCCCACCGGAGACTACCGTCTCGTCTTCACCGTGCCATCGGACGTCGCGGCGACAGAGCGGGTTCGGCTGCGCTTCGACGGCGTCGAATCCCTGGCGACGGTATGGCTCAACGGTGAGGAGATCGGCTGGTTCACCGGCAGTCGGCTTCCCACCGAGTTCGACGTCACCGATCACTTCGTCGCCGGCGACAATGTGCTGGCGGTGCGGGTGAACCAGTGGTCCGCGGCCAGCTACCTGGAGGACCAGGACCAGTGGTGGCTGCCGGGCATCTTCCGTGACGTCACCCTGCTCGGCCGGCCGGCCGGCGGGGTCGAAGACGCCGACGTCACCGCCGATTTCGACCCGGACACCGGCACCGGCACGCTGACCGTGGAGGTCATCGGTACCTATCCCGTCACGGTGTCGCTGCCCGAGCTGGGGCTGACCCAGACGTGGTCGGGTCCCGGCGACGCGGCTCCGCTCCAGGTCGGAGTGGTGCAGGCCTGGAGCGCTGAGACTCCACGAATCTACGATCTGACGCTGGCCTCGCCGGGCGAGACTGTCGCGCTGCGGGTCGGCTTCCGACGGATCGAGATCATTCGAGACCGCCTGCTGGTCAACGGTCGTCCGCTGACCTTCCGCGGGGTCAACCGCCACGAGTCGCATCCCGATCTCGGGCGGGTGTTCGACGAGGCGTTCGTGGTCCGGGACCTGCACCTGATGAAGCGTCACCACATCAACGCGATCCGCTTCGCCCATCAGCCACCGCACCCCCGGAACCTGGAGCTGTGCGACGAGCTCGGGTTCTGGGTGGTCGGCGAATGCGACCTGGAGACGCACGGCTTCTCCGACATCGACTGGCAGGACAACCCGAGCGACGACCCGCAGTGGCGGCCGGCCCTGCTGGACCGGATCGCCCGGACCGTCGAGCGCGACAAGAACCATCCGTGCGTCGTCCTGTGGTCGCTGGGCAACGAGTCGGGCACCGGTCGCAACCTCGCCGAGATGGCGGCCTGGGTCCACGACCGCGACCCGTCGCGGCCCGTGCACTACGAAGGCGATTACGACGGCGCCTACACCGACGTCTACTCCCGGATGTATCCGACGTTGGAGGAGATCCGGTCGCTGTGCGACCAGCAGACGATGCCGGTGTACGAGACCGGTCCGGCCGAGGGCGCCCGCCAACGGGCCAGACCATTCGTCCTGTGCGAATACGCCCATGCGATGGGCAACGGCCCCGGCGCGCTGGCCGACTACGAGGAGCTGATCGACCGTTACGACCGGCTGCACGGCGGGTTCGTCTGGGAGTGGCGCGACCACGGATTGCGAACCCACACGCCCGAGGGAATCGAGTTCTTCGGCTACGGCGGGGATTTCGGCGAGAAGGTGCACGACGGCACCTTCATCATGGACGGCCTCGTGCTCTCCGACGGGACGCCGAGCCCCGCGTTGGCGGAGTTGGCGGCCGTCTGGGTACCGGTGCGGTTGACGTTCGACGGCTCCGATCTGGTGGTCGAGAACCGTCGACACTCGAGAGGTACCCAGGATCTGATGCTGACCTGGACGCTGGACGCCGACGGTGTGGCTGTCGACGACGGCTCGCTGCCACTACCCGAGATTGCACCGGGCGGGTCGGCACGAATCGCGCTGCCGGCACCGAGTCTTGCGGTCGGCCCGGGGGAGCGGTGGCTCATCGTCTCGGCGTCGCTCACCGGTGACGAGCCCTGGGCAGAGGCAGGTTTTGTCGTCAGCACGGCGCAACGGCGGGTGGCTGAGGCGGTGCCTCGGAGGGTTGCAACCGACGCCGCCGTCCTCGCTGCGGCCACCTTCGGTTCGGACGGGTCATTGACGAGCTGGCGTGGCCTCGCGGTGCGCGGGCCGCAGCTGGAGCTCTGGCGGGCACCCACCGAGAACGACCGATTGGCGGGCCAGGGCTCCTACGAGACCGCGGATCCGGCCCTGACGAACGGCCGCGGGGACCCGAAGGCGCCGTCGTCGGCGAGCCGTTGGTACACGCGGGGTCTCGACCGGCTGCGGCATCGGATCCTGTCGGTCGAGGAGTCGACGACGGGTCGGGTGCAGCGGGTGCGGACGATGGCCGCAGCCGGCGGGGTCGGGGTCGACAGCGCGTTCACCTGGACCGCGCGAGCTGACGGGCTACACCTGCGGTGCGTCGTCGTCCCGTTCGGCGCCTGGGATTGCACGTGGCCACGGCTGGGGGTGCGCTTCGACCTGCCGGCCTCGGTCGCCGAAGGTGATGTGTCCTGGTTCGGTACCGGCCCACGCGAGTCGTACTCCGACAGCTCCGCGGCCGCCAGGGTCGGCCGGTTCCGTTCGGCCCTGGACGATCTCGACGTCGTCTACGCACGTCCGCAGGAGACGGGGCACCGTCCGGGGTTGCGTGATCTTCAGGTCGGCCCGCTGACGATCGCGACGGTGGTGCGCCAGGGTCGGCGACCGGGCTTCCAGCTGTCTCGGCACACCGCACAGGACCTGTCGGTTGCCGGGCATCCGCACGAGCTGCCCACCAGTGAAAACGTCTACCTCTATCTGGATCTCGCCCAGCACGGGCTGGGATCCCGCTCCTGCGGGCCCGATGTGCTGCCACGTCATGCGTTGTGGCCGCAGGCGGGGGAGTTCGAGATCGTCCTGCGCTGAGCGCGGCCGGCCGGATGCGTGACGAGACACCAGGATGATCCAGGTCAGCGGCACACGAGGCTGCGCGGCCGGGACGAGGAAGTGCCCGATCATTGGAGCCACTCGGGCAGCGCGCCACGGATGGAAGGGTTACGAGATGGCAGCCAAGCATGAGGTGAAGGTCGGGCGTCCGTATGAGCCGCGCCAGTACGGGGACGGATTGCGGGTGCTGGTCGACCGGATCTGGCCGCGCGGGTTGAGCAAGGCAAAGGCGGACCTGGACGAGTGGTGCACACAGATCGCACCGTCCACCGAGCTACGCAAGTGGTACGGCCACGACCCGGAGCGCTTCGAGGAGTTCGGACGCCGCTACCGGACCGAGATCGAGGAGCCCGAGCGCGCCGCGGCGCTCGCCCACCTGAGTGGACTGGCCGAGCGGCGGGTACTGACCCTCCTCACGGCCAGCAAGGCGGTCGACATTAGCGAAGCCGCCGTGCTCGCCGAGCTACTGCGTCGGTGAGTGCCCTGCGGTGTCGGACACCCAGCTGACGGACGGCGCCACGGCGGCTGGATCTACTCACGATCAGCTCGAAAATCGCCGCCGGTCGCCGCGCCGACTGCGGTTCAGCTGGCCGAATTGTCCGGCGGATCCTGCGCGAGGCGGCTGGCGGTCTCGAGCATGAGGGCATGCACGAACGCCTGCGGCAGATTCCCACGGAGCTGCCGTTGGGTGATGTCGTACTCCTCGGAGAACAGTCCTGGTGGCCCGCATGCCGCCCGGTTGCGCTCGAACCATCGGATGGCACTCTGGTCGCGGCCCTGGTGGTGCTCGGCGAGCGCCATCATGAATCCGCAGAGTAGGAACGCACCTTCAGCGGCGCCGAGGTCGCGCTGGTCGTGACGGAACCGGTAGACGTAGTGGTCGTCGCACAGGGTTTCCTGCACTGCGCGCAGGGTTGCCCGGGTGCGCGGATCTCCAGCGGGCAGCGCACCCCGCACCGGTGGCAACAGCAACGACGCGTCCAGCCCGGGGTCGTCGGGGGCCCGTTGCCAGTACCCGCCGGGATGCAGGCTGGTGCGAGCGGTGTCCGCCAGGATCGCGTCGGCCAGAGTGGCGCACTCCGCGAGGTCGGCTCCGGCGGCGGGGAGGGCCGCCACCGCCCGCAGTCCGGCGACGCAGGCCAACCGGGACTGGGTCCAGATCCGGTTGTCCAGCTCCCAGATCCCCGCCTCGGGTTCGGTGTGCCGGGCTGCGATGGCCTGCACCGCGGCGTGCACCGCCCGGTGCCCGTCGGCGTCGAGCCTGTCGGCGCGGGCGGCGGCGGCCAGCAGCTGCAAGGCTTCCCCGAAGGCGTCCAGCTGGAACTGCTGGTTGACCCAGTTGCCGGTCTTGTCGCTGCCCCCGGGGTAGCCGCGCAGATCGAGCCTGCACTCGTCGGGTACCGCACCGCCGCTGACGGTGTAGGCGGGTTTGAGCTGTGGCCCGTCCGCCAGCAGCCGCGCCGAGACGAAGCCGACCGCGGAGTCGAGCAGCTCGGGTGCGCCCGCGCTGGCAGCGGCCATCCCTGCGTAGGACTGGTCGCGGATCCATGCGTATCGGTAGTCGTAGTTCCCACCCTGGGCGGCTCGTTCGGGCAGGCTCATGGTGGCCGCGGCCACCATGCCACCACGAGAGCTGGTCAACCCACGCAGCACCGCGTAGGCGTGGCGGGCGTCGCGAGGGGCGAGGGAGGAACCCAGCTCGGGGACGCTGCGCGACCACGCCGCCTCGGTCGCCGACCACGCCCGGTCGGGGTCGACCGGCCCGTCCGGGAGTGGTCGGGCGGCGGTTTCGAACACCAGGTCGTGGTGCCCGCCCGCCGGCACGGTCAACTCCAGCATCAACAGCTCCCCCCGGGGGTGGGTGCCGGCGAAGGGGCGTGCGGCGCTGACGCCGACGCAGCGCCAGTGCAGCCCGCCGCTGTGACCGCTCCACACCCCCGCGTCCTCGCGCAGCCGCCCGGTGCCGTGCCGCCCGAATCCGGGACGCGGTTGCAGGACTACCCGCACCCTGGCGTCTCCTCGCACGGCGAGGATGCGACGCAGTAGCACCACCCGGTCGGGATCCCCGGGGAACGCGAGGGCTTCGCGACACTCGATCACCCCATCGTCGGTGACCCAGCGGGACCGCCAGATGAGGCCGCCCTGCTCGTAGGAACCTCCCCAGGTGTGGTGGACGTCCTGCGGAGTGACGGCGAAAGTGCCGCCGCCACCGATCAGCGAGGAGAACACCGCGTCGGAGTCCCACCGGGGCGCACACATCCAGGCGACATCACCCTGCGGCCCGAGGAGCGCACCCCGCTCACCGTCGGCGATCAGGGCGTACTGCCGCAGCACGTGCGGGGGGAACATCTGCTCGACGTCGACCCGTTCCTGGCTGCTCATGCCGTCCCGGCGACACGCCGGACGTCGGCGGTGCGCAGGGTGAGGCCCAGTCCGGGGGCGACGGACCCGGCGTAGCCCACCGCCTCGAATCCACTCATCTCCTCGTGCCGGGACTGGATGAACTTCGGCTTGTTGCCCGCTCGTCCCCAGGCCGCCAGCATGCCGTTGATGCCGTCGCCGGGGAACGCGAATATCTTAAAACTCCCTGCCGTCACATAAAACCACTTCTGTTCTTTTTTATGTGCCTGCCATGCGCGAACGATGGCCGTGTCAGGATGCTCTATCACATAAAACCGCCTGACTGCCTTCATATCAAAATCATTAAAGAAAGTTAATCTGCCCCGCGCATCTTCATGCTCCCCACCTTGTATTATTTCAGGTACTTCT
>JBDSLP010000050.1:0-17077 GCA_039916325.1 Nakamurella sp.
GGCGGGCGCATCTGCGCGGTGCGGGCGGGGCCGGCGGAACGGGTGGTTCCGGTACCGGCGCCACTGCCGAACCCCGCCCCGTCTTCGGCCCGCCATCCCGGCTCGGCCGGTGGGGTGGTGACCGGACCGAAGACAAGCCTCGTCTCCACGGGATCGTCGGCGAGCGGTCGCAGCGCCGACATCGCCTGCCGCAGCGACCATCTCAGGGCCGGGTCCTTCATCAACAGGCCCGCGATCACCGGGGCGAGCGGTCCCGCCCGGGTCGGCGCCGGCACCGGGTCGTTGACCACCGACATCAGCGTCGCCACCGGGCTGCCCTTGTCGAACGGCGGCCGGCCCTCCATGCACGCGAACAGAAGCGCCCCCAGACCCCAGGCGTCGGCGGGCGGCGCAGCGGTCACTCCGGACGCCACCTCCGGCGCGATGTACGCCGGCGACCCGAGGAGCAGACCCGTTGCCGTCATGGGGTTCTCGGCCGCGCTCCGGGCGATCCCGAAGTCGGTCAACTTGATTCGGCCGTCCGCCCCGATCAACACGTTGCCGGGCTTGACGTCCCGATGGGTGATCCCGGCGTGGTGCGCGGCGTTGAGCCCGGCGGCGACGGCCAGCCCGACGGTCGCCGCCTGCCCGCCGGTGAGCGGACCGGCTTCCTTGATCACCTCGCCGAGCGAGCGCGACGCCAGCACCTCCATCACGATCACCGGACCGCCGGCCAGGGTGAGGATGTCGTACAGCGTGATGACGTTCGGGTGCGACAGGGCCGCGATCGCCCGGGCCTCGCGGAGCGTCCGCTCAACGAGCATCGCGGCCTCGGATCCGGCGGCTCCCGCCGGGATGTAGATCTCCTTGATCGCCACCCGGCGCTGCAGGATCACGTCGTACGCCGCCCAGACCGTCCCCATCGACCCCTGTCCCAGCACCCGGTCGAGCCGGTAGCGGTCGGCCACCATCCGTCCGGCGGCCGGGACCCGGTCGTGGTGCTGCTGCGGTGGCCGGGAGGGCGCCGCGAGATCCCGCGCGGTCGCGGCGGCGTCCTCGTCGGGTTCCGGGTGCGGCATCCGACCATTGTGAGCCACGCGGCCCGGCTTGACCGGATTCGGCGGACCGGCGTGGTCGGCCCCCGCGACCGGATCGGGGTCAGCTCCCCGGGACCTCCCAGGTATGCACCGGCTCGTTGGCGTGCATGTTCGCGCGGTAGTGCTCGACCATCCGGTGCAGCGCCCGGCGGCGGGACAAACCGCTCCGTTCCAACGTGGCGACCGTCTCGACCTGCCAGGACGCTCCGTTGCGGCGGGTCTTGCACCGGGCCTCGATGACGCCCAGATAACGATCGCGGGCGGCCGCCGAGACACCCCAGCGCTCCAGACCTTCGTGGGCCATCGGCAGCAGGTGCCGCAGAGTCAGCTCGTCCCAGCTGATCTCGCCGTATCCGGGCCAGTAGAACTGCGCGTCGACCCCGTACCGGGCCCCGGCGTCGAAGTTCGTCGCGGCCGTCGCGAACGTCATCTTCGACGACACCGGACGCTCCTCCGCGGCCAGCATCCGGATCGCGCCGTAGTAGAAGGCGGCGTTGGCGAGGACGTCGACCACGGTCGGCCCGGCCGGCAGGACACGGTTCTCCACCCGCAGGTGGGGTTGGCCATCGGCGACGTCGTAGACCGGCCGGTTCCAGCGGTAGACGGTGCCGTTGTGCAGCCGGAGCTCCTGCAGCTTCGGCGCGTCGCCGGCATCGAGCACCGCGACCGGGTCCTCGTCGGTGGTCTCCGGCAGCAGCGCCGGGAAGTAGCGGACGTTCTCCTCGAAGAGGTCGAAGATCGAGGTGATCCAGCGTTCGCCGAAGAACACCCGGGGCCGCACGCCCTGGGTCTTGAGCTCCGGCGACCGGGTGTCCGTGGCCTGTAGGAACAGCTCGGTCCGGGTCTCGGCCCACAATGCCTTACCGAACAGGAACGGCGAGTTCGCGGCCAGCGCCAGCTGCGGCCCGGCCAACGCCTGCGCAGCGTTCCAGTTCGCCGCGAAGTCGGCGGGGGACACCTGCAGGTGCAGCTGCACCGAGGTGCACGCCGACTCCGGGGCGATGGTGTCGGCGTCCATGTGCAGGAACTCGTCAGGGCCGTGGATGTCGAGCTCCAGGTCCTCACGGCGAGCGGCGAAGATCGCCTCGTTCAACGCCGCGTAGCGCGGGTTGGCGCTCATCCAGTCGTGGTCGGTGAGATGTTCGGGCATCAGCGTCGGCAGGATGCCGACCATCACGATGTCGGCGCCGCGTTCGTTGGCCTTCGCCTCCGCGTGGTCCAGCGATGCCCGCAGCGACACCTCCAGGTCCAGCAGGGCATCGCCCGGGATCGCCTGCGGATCGACGTTGAGCTCGATGTTGTACTGGCCCAGCTCGGTCTGATAGGCGGGGTCGGCGATGTTGGCCAGCACCGCGGCGTTGTCCATCGCCGGATCACCGGCGGCGTCGACCAGGTTGAGCTCTATCTCCAGGCCGGTGAGCTGCTGGTCGAACTCGAAGGTGTGCTCGACGAGCATCCGCTCGAACACGTCCAGGCACTGCCGAACCTTCTCCCGGTACCGTTTCCGGTCCTCATGCGTGTACTCCGCGCCCGCGATGTCGTCGCCCACGTGTCTGACCTCTCTCGACGAGTCCGATTGCGAGAAGCCAACCACGCGGTTCGACCTGGGCGCTTCGCGGACCGCCCGACCGGTCCGGCCCGGCGGGGTCAGCTCACCGCAGCGGCGGGCATATTCTTTTCTCGCCCGGGTACCGCCGCTCCGCGGCGCCCATGCGCGACTCCCGGGTCGAGAAAGGCGGACGATGTCGGTCCCACCCGTGCGGGCGACCCGCTCCGCACCTGCCGCCCACGAGGTTGCCGACCTGGGGGAGGGCCGCGGACCGCTCTGGCTGGATGCTTTCCTGGCCGTCCGGATGCCCGAGATCCTCACCTGGCGTCGCCATCTGCACGCCCACCCGGAGATCTCCCACGCCGAGTTCGCCACCACCGCGTACCTGCGCCGACAACTCGGCCGCTCGGGGTTGGACAGCGCGATCCTGCCCGGTGGTACCGGCCTGGTCTGCGACGTCGGCCCGTCCGGCCCGGGGGTGCGCACGGTGGCCCTGCGGGCCGACATCGACGCCCTACCGCTGCCCGAGGCGTCCGGCCTGCCCTTCGCCTCGACCGTCCCCGGCGTCAGTCACGCCTGCGGCCACGACGTGCACCAGACCGTGCTGCTCGGCGCCCTACTCGCACTGAACTCCGCGCCCGAGCTGCCCGGTCGGATCCGCGGGATCTTCCAGCCGGCGGAGGAGACGCAGCCGGGCGGGGCTTTCGGGGTCGCCGCAAGTGGTGCGGTGGACGACGTGGAGCGGATCTTCGCGCTGCACTGTGACCCCCGGCTTCCGGTCGGCGAGGTCGGCATCCGGGTCGGGCCCATCACGTCCACGATCGACCTGATCGAGCTCGCCGTGACCGGATCCGGCGGGCACACCGCCCGCCCGCACCTGACGGCCGATCTCGTCTACGCGCTGGGCACCGTCATCACCGGCCTGCCCGGACTGCTCAGCCGGCGGATGGATCCGCGCAGCGCGCCGATCCTCGTCTGGGGCGCGGTCCGGGCCGGCGAGGCTGCGAACGCCATCCCGCGGTCCGGCCTGCTCCGCGGCACCCTACGGATCATGCGACGCGACGCCTGGGACACGGCGGAGGATCTGGTCCGGCAGCTGGTCGCCGATCTGCTGGCCCCGCTCGCGGTGGACCACCAGCTGACCTACCTGCGGGGGGTCCCCCCGGTGGTCAACGACGAGCGGTCCGCGGAGCTGATGAGCGGGGGTATCACCGACGCGCTCGGCAGTGCCGGGCTGACCACCACCCACCAGTCGACCGGGGCCGAGGACTTCGCCGTCTACCTCGACCACGTGCCGGGTGCGCTGGGCCGGTTGGGGGTGTGGGACGGCGCCCGGGACCAGGTCGACCTCCACTCACCGCACTTCGAGGCCGACGAGCGGGCCATCGCGGTGGGCATTCGGACGATCGTCAACACCGCCTTACGGACGCTGCAGGGACCGGCCCCGGACTGAGATGAAGCTGAAGCGGCGGAGTCAGCCGCTGATGGACCGGCAGGACCGGCTGCGCAGCTCGGCAACGTACTCGGCCGGGGCCCCGGCGATCTCGGCGGCCTCGGCGATCACCCCGAGGTAACGCGCCGACGGCACGCCACCCTCGTAGCCCTGCAGGACGTAGAGCCAGGCGAGCTTCTCGCCGTCGTCGGTCCGGACCCGCAGTCGGATCTTGGCGTAGAGACCGATGTCGGCGCCCTCCCACGAGTCCAACGTCTTCTCGTCGGCCGGCGGCACGTCGTAGAGGACGCAGAACACCGAGGCGTCCGGTTCCTCGACGATGGTGGTCAGCGAACCCTCCCAGCCGAGGTCCTCGCCCCCGAAGGTGAGGCGCCAGCCGGTCAGCCACCCGCTGGTGGAGAAGGGTGAGGCGGGACACCGCTGCATCATCTGCGCCGGATCCATGTTCGAGCCGTAGGCGGCGTAGAGGGCCATGAGGTGACTGTAACGGCGGTCGGACCCTTTCCGGGCAGGTCGCCGGCCGGCGGTCGGGCACCGGCCCGGGGGTGCGCGGACGCTACGGTGGTCCGACGTCGACTGCAGGGAGTTGAGATGGCCCGGATCGTCATCATCGGGGGCGGCCCCGCGGGCTACGAGGCGGCTCTGGTCGCCGCGCAGTACGGCTCCGAGGTCACGCTCATCGAGGACGCCGGTATCGGGGGCGCCTGCGTGCTGTCCGACTGCGTCCCGTCCAAGACCTTCATCGCCTCCGCCGGGGCACGCAGCGCGGTCCGTGAGTCGGCCCGACTGGGTGTCGTGCTCGCGGGCGACGAGGTCGGGATGAACCTGCAGCGGGTCCACGAACGGGTCCACAGCCTGGCGTACGCGCAATCCAAGGACATCCGGACCGGTCTGGAAGCCATGGGAGTGACGATCCACGATGGGCGGGCCCGGTTCGCCGACGGCGCCGCCGGGCTGGCCGTGCACCTCGTCGAGGTGACCCCCGACGACAGCTCCGACACCTTCGTCATCGAGGCCGACGCGGTGCTCATCGGCACCGGGGCCAGCCCCCGCATCCTGCCGTCCGCGATCCCCGACGGCGAGCGCATCCTGACCTGGCGACAGGTCTACGACCTGCCGGAACTGCCCGAGCACCTGATCGTGGTCGGGTCCGGCGTCACCGGCGCGGAGTTCGCCTCGGCCTACTGCGAGATGGGCGTCCGCGTCACGTTGATCTCCAGCCGCGACCGGGTGCTGCCCACCGAGGACGCCGACGCCGCGAGGGTCATCGAGGGCATCTTCGCCGATCGCGGCGTCACGCTGCTGAAGAACGCCCGGGCCGACTCGGTGGTCCGGGAGGGTGATGAGGTCGTCGTCACGCTGGCCGACGGTCAGGTCCTGCGTGGTTCGCACGCGCTGATGACGGTCGGATCGGTGCCCAACACCGCCGACCTCGGGCTGGACAGGGTCGGTGTCATCCTCGGGCCGGGCGGATTCATCCCGGTGGACCGGGTCAGCCGGACCGCGGTGGCTGGGGTGTACGCCGCGGGTGACTGCACCGGGGTCCTGATGCTGGCCTCGGTCGCGGCCATGCAGGGCCGGATCGCCATGTGGCACTACCTCGGTGACGGGGTGCCCCCGCTGCGGCTGAAGACGGTCTCGGGCAACGTGTTCACCCATCCCGAGATCGCCAACGTCGGTATCTCGCAGGCCGAGGCCGACGCCGGTGTGGTGCCGAGCCGGATGTTGATGCTGCCGTTGGCGACCAACGCCCGGGCCAAGATGACCGGCCTCAAGTACGGCTTCGTCAAGCTCTTCGTCAGACCCGCCACCGGCATCGTGGTCGGCGGGGTGGTCGTCGCGCCGGACGCCAGCGAGCTGATCCTGCCGATCGCGATGGCCGTCCAGAACCGGCTCACCGCGAAGAACCTCGCCTACAGCTTCAGCGTCTACCCCTCGCTGTCGGGGTCGCTGACCGAGATCGGGCGTCAGCTCATGCGTTTCGACGGGGATCTGGGCTGATCCGCCGCCCGGGCGGTCACGGTGCGATCGCCAGGAACACGAACGCGGCCAGCAGCACCAGGTGCACCGACCCCTGGAGCCGGGTGGCCCGCCCGGGAACGACGGTGAGTACGCCGACGACCACCGTCAGCGCCAGCAGCACCAGCTGGGTGGGACCCAACCCCAGCAGCAGCGGACCGTCCAGGAAGATCGACGCCACCGCGATCACCGGGACGGTCAGTCCGATGGAGGCGATGGCCGAGCCGAGCGCGAGGTTCAGGCTGATCTGGATCCGTTGCCGGCGGGCTGCCCGGACTGCGGCCAGCGTCTCCGGGGCCAACACGAGGAGCGCGATCACCACACCCACGAACGACGGCGGGAACCCGGCCGCCGCGACCCCGGCCTCGATCGCCGGCGACTCGACCTTCGCCAGCCCCACCACCGCGACCAACGCCACCACGAGCAACCCGAGGCTGATCAGGGTGGTCCGGGACGACGGACGCGCGGCGTGGTGCTCACCGGAGCTCTCGTCGATCACCCCGCCGTCGTCGTCGACGGGCAGGAAGAAATCCCGGTGCCGCACCGTCTGGGTGGCCACGAACACGCCGTAGAGCACCAGCGAGGCCAGCGCGGCGAACGTCAGCTGAGCGCCGGAGAACTCGGGACCGGGCACGCTGGTGGTGAAGGTGGGCAGCACCATCGTCATCGTCGCCAGCATCGCAACGGTGGCGAGCGCGGCCCCGGTGCCCTCCGCGTTGAACACCACGATGTGGTGTTTCACTGCCCCGACCAGCAACGACAGCCCGAGGATGCCGTTGGTGGTGATCATCACCGCGGCGAAGACGGTGTCCCGGGCCAACGAGTAGGTCTCGGGCCCACCGGACAGCATCAGGGTCAGGATCAGCCCGACCTCGATGACCGTCACCGCGACAGCCAGCACCAATGAACCGTAGGGCTCGCCGACCCGGTGGGCGATCACCTCGGCGTGGTGCACGCTTGCCAGCACCGCCCCGGCCAGGACCAGTCCGACCACGATCACGAGCACCGTCCCGATGTCGCGACCGTAGGTGGCGGCGAGCGTGAGCAGCGCCACCACCGGTACGACGGTCGTCCAGGTCAGGTACCACGGCCGTGCGGGGGCGGCGCTCATGCGGGCCATGGTGTCAGACCGGGTCAGCGGCCCCGGTTGCGCTGCCGGTTCCGGGTGTCGGGGTCGCCGCGGTTGCTCATCATCGGTCCGAGCACGGCGTACGTCAGCGGAATCAGCAGGAAGAACCACCATTGACCGGTCCACAGGAACAACAGCAACGCGATGATCGGCATCCCGGCCATCAGGCCGGCCCACAGCGCGCGCGACGGTGGTTGTCGGCCCGGATCGGGGACCCGGGGGACGCCGGCGGCGCCCGTCAGGACCTCGGCCGCCCGACGGACGGCGGGCGATCCGGCGGCGCCCGGCGCGCCGACCACCGGCGGCAGATCACCGAAGACCCGGTCCACCTCGTCCTGGGTCCGTGCCGTGTTCACCGCGGCGGCCCGGTCGGCGTACTCGTCCAGCGTCAGTCGACCGGCGGACAGATGATGCTGCAGCGCGTCGGCGGCGGCATTGCGTTCGGCGTCGCCGATCCGCACTGCTCCCGGCGGTCCGGTCCGGTCGGGTACGGGCTGATCAGAGGCGGTCATCCGAGGTCCTTTCGCTGGTGGTCGATTCGGACGCGGTGCGCCACAGGTCGGTGACCTGCAGGTCGACCTCGGCCAGCAGTCGTCGGGTCAGCGGGAGTGAGATCCCGATCACCGAGGACGGATCGCCCTCGATCCCGTCGATGAACCAGCCGCCGAGGCCGTCGATGGTGCAGGCACCCGCCACCTGGAGGGGTTCACCGGTCGCGAGGTAGGCCTCCAGCTCCGGCTCGGTCGGGCGGCCGAAACGGATGTGGGTCGATTCGCAGCCCTCCGCGGTCGCGGTCGCGGTGCCGTCGGTCAGCCGGATCACGGCGTGCCCGGTCAACAGAGTGCCGGTGCGACCGGCCATCTGATCCCAGTAGAGCCGGGCCCGCTCGACGGTCACCGGCTTGCCGAGGAGTGACTTGCCCAGCCGCAACATCGAGTCGCAGGCCACCACCACCGCGTCGGCGGTCAACTCGGGCCCCAACGCCCTGATCACCGACCGGGCCTTGGCGACCGCCAGCTCGGTGACGATCTTCGTGGGCTCCGAACCGGCCATCCCGGCGATGAGCTTGTCCTCGTTGAGGTTGGCCACCCGCACCACGGGATCGACACCGGCGGCGGCGAGCACGGTCTGTCGGGCCGGTGAGGCGGAGGCCAGGATGAACACGGTCATCGCAACATCGTCCCCTCCCGCCGTTGGTTCCGACCAGGATGGCACGGCTCGACGGGTCACGGCGCGGCAGGTCTCCGGGTGGAGATCCCTACAGTGAGCCGGTGACCTCCGCTGATGACCTGGTCGCCGCATCCCGCCGGCCGCTCGACCCGGTGGTGCTGCGAGACGCGCTGACGGTGCCCGGCCGATGGTCCGTCCGCACCGTGGCGGCGACCGGTTCCACCAACGACGACCTGGCGGTGGCCGCCGCGGGCGGCGCTGCGGACGGCGAGGTGCTGATCAGCGAGGTCCAGCGGACCGGCAAGGGACGGTTGGGTCGGACCTGGACGGCCCCGGCCGGGTCCGGTCTCATCCTGAGTGTGCTGTTGCGGCTGCCCACCGTGGCGCTGGTGCGACGCGCTTGGATCGGCCCGCTCGTCGGGCTGAGCCTGGTGGCAGGGGTGCGTCGGGTGACCGACGTGGACACCGCCCTGAAGTGGCCCAACGACCTGCTGGTCGACGGGGCCAAGTGCGCCGGAATGCTCGCCGAGGCCACCGGAGACGGGGTGGTGGTCGGATTCGGGCTGAACGTGACCCTGACCCGGGACGAGCTGCCGCGATCGGACGCCACCTCGCTGCTCCTGGCCGGTGGCCGGCGGTTGGATCGTGCCCTCATCGCCGCCGCCGTGCTCGACGACCTGGCCATCCGGTTGGACCGCTGGACCGCAGCGGCCGGCGACCCGGATGGCAGCGGACTGCGGGCGGACTACCGCACCCGTTGCGCGACGCTGGGCGCCGACGTCCGGGTCGAACTGCCGGGCGGCGGGGCGGTCACCGGGGTGGCGTTGGACGTCACCGCCGACGGGTCACTCGTCGTCGACACCGCCGCCGGGGCCCGGACCTTCGCCGCGGCCGACGTGCAGCACCTCCGGCGGGTGTGACGCCGGGGTGTCGGGTCGCGCTCGGGGTCGGCGCTTAGAGTCGGTCTGGTGAGCACCCCCGACGCTGACCTGGTCCAGCGACTGCACGACCTCCGGGACCGGGTTGGCGCGGCTGCGATCGCCGCCGGCCGGCGCCCCGAGGACGTGGAGATCCTGCTGGCCACCAAGACCCAGCCGGCCGCCACCATCGCGGCCGCGGTCGCGGCCGGGTTCACCCTGATCGGCGAGAACCGGGTCCAGGAGGTTACCGGCAAGGCCGACGAACTGGCCGAACTGCTGCCGGGCACCCAGCTCCGGCGGCACTTCATCGGCCACCTGCAGTCCAACAAGATCAACCAGGTGGTGCCGCTGGTGGACTGCATCGAGTCGGTCGACAGCGCCGAACTGGCGACCAGACTCGCCCGCCGGGTCGCCGCCGACGGTCGCCGGCTGGACGTCCTCGCGCAGGTCAACGTGTCCGGGGAGGACACCAAGGCGGGGGTGCCGCCGGAGCAGGTCTTCGAGCTGGTCGAGGCGATCGCCGCACACGACGCGCTGCACCTGCGCGGTCTGATGACGATCGGACTGAACTCGCCCGACGCCGGCGCGGTCGGTGCCGGCTACCGGCTGCTGGCCTCGCTGCGGGACGAGATCTGCGCGCTGTCCGGGGGGTCGCGAGGTGGTCCAGGGACGGAGCGGGTGCTGCCGGTGCTGTCCATGGGGATGAGCAACGACTTCGAACTGGCCATCGCCGCGGGCGCCACCGAGGTGCGGATCGGCTCTGCGGCGTTCGGCGCGCGGCCACCGGCCGGCGACCGGTGAGCACGCCGGTCGTCCTCACCGACGACGGCCTCCGCTTCGTCACCGACCGGCACCTGGCGACGCTCTCGACGATCGGCCCCGACAGCTCCATCCACGTGGTCGCCGTGGGGTTCACCTTCGTCGACGGGATCGTGCGGATCATCACCGGCGACGGTGGTCAGAAGGTCCGCAACATCGAGCGTGACGAGCGGGCCACGGTTGCCCAGGTCGACGGTGCGCGATGGTTGAGCATCGCCGGCGCTGGGGTGATCGAACGAGGCGCCGACGAGGTCGCCCACGCCGTGGCGCTCTACACCGGTCGTTACCGGCAGCCGCGCCCGAACCCGCGGCGGGTGGTCATCCGCATCGTCGCGGAGAAGGTGCTCGGCTCGGCGGGACTGCGGGCCTGACCGGGCTTCTCGATCCCGCTTCCGCCGACCGGACGCGGCTCTAGGATGACCTGACCCGCATCGGGCTCAGCAGACCACGGAGGAACCATGCCGTACCCGGATCAGCTGCTGTCCCGCGGCGAGACGATCGTGCTGCACAAGCATCCGCACTGGAAGGTGCTGCTGCTGCCGGTGATCTGGCTGCTGCTGATCATCGGGTCGGCGTCGTTCGGGGCGGCGTTCCTGAACTCCCGCGTCGACCGCTCGGGCGTGTGGACGCTGGTCATCGTTCTGGTGGCGGTGGTGCTGATCGTCTTCCTGGTCGTGGTGCCGTTCATGAAGTGGCGGACCGAGCACTTCGTGCTCACCGACCGGCACGTCTTCTTCCGGTCCGGATTCTTCCGCCGCCGCGAGCATCAGATCCCGCTCGGCCGGATCCAGAACCTCGAGGTCGACGTCAGTTTCTGGGGGCGCATCCTCGGGTACGGCACCCTCACGGTCGAGTCCGCCGCCGACCAGCCGCTGGCCTTCTTCAACGTCGCCTCGCTGCCCCGGGTGCAGGGTCAGCTCAACCAGCTCATCGACGACGACCGGACCAGCGGGTACGCCCGCGGCGGTCGGGGTCAGGGCCACTCCGAGGACGATCCTGACCCGGGGGCCGATGCGCCCGAGCCCCGGCCGGCCGAGGGAGATCGCTACTACCCGCCGGAGGACACCCGCACCCGCCGCATCCCGCAGATGCGTGACCAACAAGGCCGACAGAGCGGCCGCTGACCTGCGATGGCCCATCCCGACAACGAAGTCGTCGACACCGATCGCATCGCCGCCGCCCGCGACCGGGCCCTGGCCGGTGGACCGGCGAAGTACCACCACGCCAACGCCTCCCGCGGCAAGATGTTCGCCCGGGACCGCATCGACCACCTGGTGGACCCCGGGTCGTTCGTCGAGGACGGCCGGTTCGCCAACGCCCTCGCCGACGGTCTGCCCGCGGACGGGGTGATCACCGGGCAGGCGACGATAGGTGGCCGACCCGTCGGCCTGGTGTCCAACGACTCCACCGTCAAGGCCGGCTCGTGGGGCGCCCGCACCGTCGAGAAGATCATCCGCATCATCGAGCGGGCGCACGCCGCACGGATCCCGATGGTCTACCTGGTCGACTCCGCGGGGGCCCGGATCACCGACCAGGTCCAGCTGTTCCCCGGGCGCCGCGGAGCCGGGGCGATCTTCGCCGCCCAGATCGCCGCCGGCGGCAACATCCCCCAGGTCTGTGCGCTCTTCGGCCCCAGCGCGGCGGGCGGCGCCTACATCCCGGCGTTCTGCGACGTCGTGATCATGGTGGACGGCAACGCCTCGATGTACCTGGGCAGCCCACGGATGGTCGAGATGGTGACCGGTGAGAAAACCACCCTGGAGGAGATGGGCGGGGCCCGGATGCACACCACGGTCAGCGGGGTCGGGCACCTGTTGGTCGACTCCGAGACCGCCGCGCTGGACGCGGTCGTGCGCTACCTGAGTTACTTCCCCGACCACCGCGGTGGCCCGCCGCCGCGCGTCCCGGCAGCCGGACCCGGCCCGGGGGATCTGCGAACGCTGGTGCCGTCCAACGAGCGGCAGGCCTTCGACATGAGGAAATACGTCCGGGCCCTGGTCGACGCCGACAGCTTCTTCGAGCTGCATCCCGGCTGGGCTCGGGAAGTCACGGTCGGACTGGCCCGCCTCGACGGCCGCCCGGTCGGCGTGGTCGCGAACAACTCGATGTTCAAGGCCGGCACCCTGTTCGTCGACTCGGCCGACAAGGCAACCCACTTCGTCGACCTGTGCGCCGCGTTCGGACTGCCGCTGCTGTTCCTGGCCGACGTCCCGGGTTTCATGGTCGGAGTCGCGGTGGAGCGGCAGGGGATCATCCGGCACGGCGCGCAGATGATCGCCGCAGTCTCGCGGGCAACCGTACCCAAGTTCTGCATCATCGTCCGGAAGGCCTACGGGGCCGGCCTCTACGCGATGGCCGGTCCGGGATTCGCACCGACCGCGACGCTCGCGTTGCCGACCGCGAAGATCGCGGTCATGGGGGCCGACGCCGCGGTGAACGCGGTCTGGGCGAACCAGATCGCCGCGCTCACCGATCCGTCCGAGCGGGCGGTGTTCGTCGCGGACCGGCGGGCGGCGTACGAAGCCGACATCGACGTTCTCCATCTCGCGGCCGAACTCGTGGTGGACGACATCGTCGAACCCGAGGACCTGCGCGAGCAGCTGATCCTGCGGTTGCACCTCGCCGCCGTATCGTGTGACCGGTGACGACTGTGCTGCTCGCCGAGGACGATCAGGCCATCGCCGTACCCCTGGCCCGAGCGTTGGAGCGCGAGGGTTACGACGTCCTCAGCGTGGACGACGGCCCGTCCGCGCTGCACCTGGCGACCCATGCCCAGATCTCGCTGATCGTGCTCGATCTCGGACTGCCCACCTACGACGGCCTGGACGTCTGTCGGCGGCTGCGCGCCGCCGGCAAGGAGATCCCGGTGCTGATGCTGACGGCCCGTACCGACGAGATGGACGTCGTCGTCGGGCTGGACGCCGGGGCCGACGACTACGTGGGCAAGCCGTTCCGTATCTCCGAGGTGCTCGCGCGGGTACGGGCGCTGCTCCGCCGGGCCACCCCGGACCTGCTGGTCATCAACGGCGTCCAACTCGACTCCGGGGCGCGCCGCGTCTTCGTGGACGACGCCGAGGTCGTCCTGTCGTTCAAGGAGTTCGAGCTGCTGCGCCTGCTGATGGCCAACGCCGGGCAGGTGGTTACCCGGGACCGGATCCTGGCCGAGGTCTGGCCGGACCTGGAGCAGAAGAACTCCAAGACGCTGGATATGCACATGTCGTGGCTGCGCCGGAAGCTCGCCGGCCCCGAGGGCAGCACGCCGGGCACCGGCGGTGCCGCCGGCCCGGGCGAGTCGCTGATCGCCACCATCCGTGGCCTCGGCTTCCGCTTCAACGACAGCTGACCTGCAGGTTCGGATGCGCAAACGCCTGCTGCGCACCACGATCGGCCTGGTGCTGGTCACGGTCCTGGTCCTCGGTATTCCGCTCACCCTGGTCTCGGGGTTCCTGGTCTCCGACGGCGTCCGCAGCTCGATCGCCGTCCGCGCCGAGGCGATCGCGGCGACCCTCAGTCAGCAGCTGGTCGACACCGGGGCCATCGATCTCACGAAGGTGACGTCGTCGGTGCCCCACGGCTGGCGGCTGGAGTTCCGGGAGCCCGGCGTGGCGGTCGATGCGATCGGTGCCCGGGCCGACACCTCGCTGATCTCGGTCAGCCTGCCCAGCGCGGGCGGGACCCTCACCCTGTCGAGCCCCGCGGACGGGCTGCGGTCGGCCCGGTGGCGCGCCTACGGTCTGGTCTCCGGCGCTGTGCTGCTGTCGTTGCTGGTCGGGGTGGGTATCGCGCGGATCACCGCGACCCGGCTGGTCAGCCCGCTCTCGGTGCTCACCGACCGGGCCGCCCGGCTCGGTGCGGGCGACTTCCGGACCTCGGCCCTGCGGTTCGGCATCGCCGAGCTCGACCGGGTCGCCGAGGTGCTGGACGCGTCAGCCCTGCAGGTCGCGGCCCTGCTGCAGGGGGAGCGGGAGCTGGCCAGCGACGTGTCGCACCAGCTGCGGACCCGGCTCACCGGGATCCAGCTGCGGCTCGACGAGCTCGCCGGCCATCCCGACCCGGCGGTGCGGTCGGAGATCGAACACGCCCTGCAGCAGACCGACCGGCTGGTCGCGGTGGTCAACGACCTGTTGGCCGCCGCCCGGTCCCGCCGGGCAGCGAGTGCGACCACGCTCGACCTGGACGTCGAGCTCGCCGAGACCGAGGTGGGCTGGGGCGACGCGTTCCTGTCGGCCCGCCGGCGGCTGGAGTTCACCGGGACCCGCGGTCTGTCGGTGCGGGCGACACCGGTGCGGCTGCGGGAGGCGCTCGGGGTGTTGCTGGACAACGCTCTGCAGCACGGGACGGGGACCGTCCTGGTCCATGTGCAGGAACGCCCGGCGCAGGGGCTGGTGCTCGTCGAGGTCACCGATCAGGGTGACGGCATCGACGACCTGCTGGTGGCGCATGTGTTCGACCGCGGTGTGTCGGGTGCGTCGTCGTCGGGCCTCGGGCTCGGTCTGGCCCGAGCGTTCGTCGAGGCCGACGGCGGCCGGCTGGAACTGCGCCGGCCGCGTCCGGCGACGTTCGGCATCTTCCTGGCCTCCGGCGCCGTGGACGACGGGGTCCGGCCGGTGACGTCCCCGGCGTAGTCCGTCCGGTCCCGGTGGTCAGCGGCCGGGGGGCTCAGGCGCAGTGCGGACGGCCGGGGTCCCCTGCGGATGTGATTGCGGATGCGGATGCGGGGGGATGTTGAACGTCAGCTCGTTCTCCAGGACCGGAGCCCCCTGCGGCTCCAGGCCTTCCTCGACGACCTCCGGGAACACCCATTTCTGGTAGGCCCAGTAGCGGAACGCCATCGCCAGGATGGTGCCGATGATGGATCCGGCGATGAAATCGGCGACGGTCTCGGTGAACTGTGTGTAGTGGTCCGCGTTGAATCCGAGCACGTAGTGCGAGACCCACAGCGGCAGCAGGTTGACGCCGATACCGACGGCGTTGAGGGTGAAGAACAGTGCCGCCTCGTGGTGCCGGTCCCGGCCGCCACGATCGCTGAACGACCACTCGCGGTTGAGGACGTAGTTGACGATCATCGCGACCAGGATGGCGATGATCTTTGCGGTGATCACCTTGTCGGGCAACACGGTGTGCTTGAGGGTGAAGAAGATTCCGGTGTCGATGATCCACGTGGTGCCGCCGACGACCAGGAACTTGGCGAACTGGCGGTACTTGACGGGCAGCACGCGGCGCACGGAATCGAGAAGGTTCACCACGACATCGTACGGAGGCCGATCCCCTCAGTCAGGTCCGATCCGGCTGCGAGCCGTCTGTGTGGATGGGATCAACCGGCGGGGGGCGGCGCGGCCGGACCCAGCGCCAGGATCGGGCCGACCCAGATGCCGTCGTCGCGGTGGCTCGGGTCCAGGGCGTTGGCCAGGATCAACGGGCCGGTCGCACCACCGAGCTGGTCAGGACCGAACGACAGCAGGTCGTAACCGACGGTGTAGCGGGAGCCGTCGCGTTCGATGACCCCGTCCATGGCCGTGGTCAACACCGTGTCGCCCAGGGTCAGTTTCTTACTACCCCAGGGATCGGTCGCCCACAACGTGACGTAAAGGCTCGTGAGTGGGGTGTTGCGGGTACTGAGCACGGCCCGGAGCGGGTGTTTTCGCGTCGGTAGCATCCGGGCGCTGCTGTTGCTGTAAGTGACCGTGGTGCCGTCCATTGCCGGGTCGGCCCAGATCACCGACAGCGACCAGACCGCGAACGGAGTGGTGTTCTCGACGTCTTCGAGGACCGCCGCGAAATCGCTGACCGAGATGGTGCCGTCGCCGGTCACCAGGGCGGTGACATCAGCCTGATGAGCGTTCATCCGGTCCTTGTCGTCGGTGACGACCGCGATGGCGTCACCGGTGACCGCGGTCCCGGTGCCGTTGACGTTGAGGGTGACGGTGTCGTCCCCGGTGGTGCCGGCCGACGCCCAGGTCAACTCGGCCCAGACGACAGTGTGCCCGCCGGTGGAGAGTTCGCGGACGCTCGCCGGATCCATCGGGTTCAGCGTGAGGCCCCGCTGGCCGCACTCGCCGACCGCACCGGCAGGGGGGAAGTTGCAGAAGATGGTCGGAGCGGCGATCGAGGTGCCGCCGAACGGTCCGGTCATGCTCACCGACGCCGACGAGTCCAGCCCGATGATGGTGATCGGGGCGTCGGCCTGCAGCTCCCGACCGCCCGCGTCGGTGACCGCGACCTGCTGGTCACCGGTCGCGCTCGGCACCGCGACGGTGTCGATGACCAGCGGACCGACCTGACCGGACGCGTTGGGCGCGCACTCCCAGTCGGTTCCGGACGGCATCAACGTGCAGCCCTGCGGGATGCCGGACACGTACAGGCTCTCGGTCAACGCGGCGGGCACGGTGACCGGGCCGGGGTCGGTGACGCCCTCGGCCGGGGTGGCGGTGAGCACGAAGGGGGTGTTGGTGCCGGCGGTCACCGGACCGGTGGGGACGATCGTCACGGCCGCGAAGCTGCTGCTGACGGCAACGTCTTCGAGGGCGATCGCCGGGGTGTCGTACACCGTCAGCGACACGTCGGTAGCGGTGGCCGTGGGGGCGACCTGGACCTGCAGGGTGACCTCGACGCTCGCGCCCGGGGCCAGCTCGGGGAGTGGGCAGCTGTTGCCGTCGCAGATCACGTCGCCGGGAGCGGCTGCAGCCCGGGCGAACGCCACGGATGCGGTGCGCAGGGCCGGCGTCGACACCCCGCCTCCGACCAGGGTGACACCCGGGCCCGCCGTCAGGGTGGCGGTGCCCGCCGGCTGGGTGGTGCCGCCGGAGTTGGTGACCGTCAGGGTGACGGCCTGGGTGCGGCCTGCGGTGAACCCGGTGATTCCGGTGGTCACGTTGACGTTGACGGCCGCCGGGGTCGGGACCGGGGTGGTCGGGACGGGGGTGCTCGGGACGGGGGTGCTCG
>JBDSLP010000051.1:0-7205 GCA_039916325.1 Nakamurella sp.
GCACGGCGTCGCCACCAACACCGTCGTCAAAGCCGCCCTCACCGGCATCGCCGCCGCCAGTACCGCCTACAGCGGCTACCAGGGCAAGGTCCTCGCCGACGCCGGCCGCGTCGCCGCCGACGGAGCAGTCATTCCCGGCCCGAACACCCCCCACGACGCCGCCGCCGCCCAGCAGCAGCTGCGGATCGCCCAGTGGGTCACTCCCGCCGTCACCGCCGCCCTGATCGTCCTCGCGGCACAACAGGGCGAGCAGCAGCGTGCCGGGCAGGTACTCACCGGCATCCTCAGCCGGGCCCGTTCCGCCCTCTCATGAGCGGCCGCCCGAGCGGACCGGTCGCAAGCGCCGTGGACCCGGACCGCGCGGGAGACGACGTCCCCGCCATCGAGGTTCTGAGCGAGCCCGAGGTCCTGATCCGTTCGGAGGAACGGCTTGGTGTCTCCACCGTCCGGGTGCCGTCCCGCCGGGTGCGGCTGGAGAAGTACGTCGTCACCGAGACCCGCACCATCACCGTCCAGGTGTCCCGCGAGGAGGTCCGCCTCGTCGAGGTCGAGTGGGCCGATCCGACAGCGACCCGGGACGCCCTCGATCCGGCCGACGCCCGACGTTGGCTCACGGTGAGCGAGGAACAGGTGGTGGTGACCACGACAGTCGTTCCGGTGGAACGGGTTCGCCTCGACGTCACCGAGGTCACCGAGGGCCGCACGCTCACCGGGGAGCTCCGTCGGGAACGGGTCGCGTTCACCCCGGATTCATTCCTTCCCGGTGTCCCGACCATCACCGACCCCTACCCGACCACCACGACAGAAGGCCGAGAATGAACATCGACAAGGACACCATCGTCCAGCTCCTCCGCGGCAAGGGACAGCACGCCGAGGCCGATCAGGCCACTAGAGAGCTCCCCGACCAGGTCGACACCGACGCCCACGCCGGACTTCTCGGCAGGTTCGGGATCAACCCCGCTGATCTGATCGCCAGATTCACCGGTGGTGGAGCGGCCGGCGGCGGGCAGGGCGGCATCGGGGGGCTGCTCGGCAAGATCCTCTGACGGCTACGGGTGGCAGCGTGGGCACCAGCGAGCCTCGGCGGTGAGGTCGGGACGGCGCTCCACCTGCTGATGGTCATACCCGGCACAGGTGTACACGTCGGACCGGGCGACTTCGGTGGGTGTGCCGCAGTCGGCGCGCGCCGGCTGGCCGGGATCGGTGATGCCTTCGGCAATCTCCGCGGCCGCGGTCGTCCACCGACGGGGACGGCGGGGCGCACGATCACGGCCTGCTCGGGCCAGCCGAACCGAACCACGTCGTCGGTGATCTCGACGAGCCGGCCGGCGCGCAGCACGTCGGCGGAGGCGGGCCCGACCTGCTGCTCTTTGCCGTGCACCGTCCCGAACACCACGACAGCGCCCCGACAGGCGTCCGCCGCCCGGCGCGTTGTCGGCCGAGCGACCATCAGGCGGCGCCGGTTTCGTGCAGAACGGTCAGGATCTCGCCGATCCGGTGCTCCTGCTCAAGGGGGTGACGCAGCGGTAGTTCGGTCTGCACCTGGTACCGGTTGCGGCGCCCAGCCCGGGCGCGCTGCAGGTAGCCGGCCTCGACCAGGTCGGCCACGATCCGTTGCGCGGCCCGTTCGGTCACCCCGACCCGGGTGGCGACGTCCCGCAACCGAATCTCCGGGTCCCGGGCGATGCAGATCAGCACGTGGGCGTGGTTGGTGAAGAACGTCCAGTCAGCCATGAGACGACTGTACGAGCACGTCACTTGATTCGCTTTTTCAAAGACACGGTCCTTGACACGCGACATGTAAGTCCTGTATTTCTGGACCTATGTTAGTTGGCTACTTGCTCGTGGCGGTCGTCGTACTGCCCGCTCTCTGCGCCGCGGTCGTGGCGACGATCGGACACCGACACGCGGAGACCGGCGGCCGGATCGCCATCGGCGGCACCGGGGTGAGCTTCCTGCTCGCTACCGCACTGGCGGGGGTGGTGTGGCTCGACGGCCCGGTGTCCGCGGTGGTGGAAAGATCCGACGGACGAGCCGTCGTCGGGTTGACCGCCGATCAGGTCGGCGTGCTGTTGCTGCTCCTCATCACCGGGGTGAGCGTGGTCACCCAGGCCTTCGCCCGGCGGTACCTGCGGGGGGACCCGCGCGCGCGCCGCTTTTTCCTGGCGACCGGATTGTTGACCGCCGCATCCTCGGCCATGGTGACGTCAGCCACCCTGATCGGTCTGGCGGTGATGTGGACGCTGGCCGGAGTCGCCTTGTGTGTGCTGCTGGGCTTGTACTCACCGCTGCCGGCGGCCCGCGACGGTGTCCGCCGGACCGCCCGGGCATTCCTGATCGGTGATACCGCCCTGTGGACGGCCGTCATCCTGGCCACCGTCCGGTGGGGCACGCTGGACCTACGACAGCTGTCCGCCCCGACTGAGGCGGCCCTGACGGACCCGGCCACCCTGCTGGTCGTGAGCTGCCTGCTGGTGGTGGCGGCCCTGGCGCGCTCGGCGCAGCTCCCCCTGCAGCGCTGGCTCCCCGCCACCTTGGCGGCACCCACCCCGGTGTCGGCGCTGCTGCACGCAGGGGTGGTCAACGCCGGCGGCGTGCTCCTCGTGCGGACCAGCCCGATCTTCGGTGCCTCTCCCGCTGCCACCCACCTGGCGTTCGTCGCCGGAGCGGCGACGGCCGTGTACGGCACCGCGGTGATGCTCACCAAACCCGATGTCAAGGGTGCTCTGGCCCATTCGACCATGGGTCAGATGGGATTCATGATCATGACGTGCGGGCTGGGCTGGTACGCGGCCGCGGTGTTCCACCTGGTCGCGCACGGCATGTACAAGGCAACCCTGTTCCTCGGTTCCGGCTCGGCCGTTCACGAGCAGGTCCGTGACCGCACCGCGCCGCCGGTTCCGGACCGCGGCGGCCGAGCGATCGGCCTGGCCGCGGCCATCGCTGCCGCGGCGCCCGCCGCCGCACTCGTCGGGTCGGCCATGGTGCTGCACCCAGCGGCCGGCGGGAGCCCCGATGCCCAGCTGCTGCTGACCTTCGCCTGGGCCAGCGGAGCGTGGGCGACCTGGGGGTGGCTGCGGCGGCACCCTGGCCCGCGCGGCATCGGCGTCGCGATCGGAGCGGCGTTGCTGCTGGCGCCGCTCTACGTCGGCCTCGTCGCCGGGATCACGTCGTTCCTGGCCCCCGCGCTCACCGGTGCCGGCCACGCCGCAGTCTCGCCGTGGCTGCTCGTCGTGGTGCTGGCCGCCATGCTGGGCCTGACCGTCATCCGGTTCGGCGCCGCCCACCCGCGGTTGCGGGAGTTGCACAGGACCGTGTACGTGCTGGCCCTCAGCGCGGGACGGGTGGGCGGCCGATCCGCTCGCCCGCACCCGGCGGCCGCCGTCACCGCGCGACTCCTGCCGATCCGGCTGCTTCCAGGACTGCGAGGCACCCGGTGACCGGCACACCCGTCGAGCGTGCGCGGCTGCGTAGTGACGTCGCGGTGGCGGCCCGGATCCTCCCGATGAACTGGCCGATCGACACGTTCATCGCGGTGAACCCCGCCGCCGGCTTCGAGGACCGGTCCTTCGGCACGGCCGTTGCGGACATCGGCGAGCAACTCGGCGCCCGCGGCCTCCCGGAGCGCAGCCTCTTCCGCGCCGCCTACGCCGCGAACCGGATCACTGACGTCGACCTGGCCGCCGCACTCGGCCGCCGCTATCCGGACACGGTCGGCGGCCCGCCGATCCACCTGGGCCCGCGGCGCTCGGACGGCAGTCCGCTCTGGGTCGACCCGACCGACCTGCTGCTCGCTGACCTGCAACTCGCGACGGCCGCAGCCCCACCGACCCGCCGCACCCTGATGCTCAGCGAGCGGATCGCGCCTACGGTCGCTGACTCCGTCGACGCGCACACTGCACACTGGTGTGCGGCGTTTCTGGACACCGGTCAGGCCGGCTGGCCGATGCCCTCCGGTGAAACGGGCTTCTTCCAGGCGTGGCGTGACCTCGCCCCCCGCGATCCCCGGCTGCCGACCACCAGCCGCCGCCGGATCCGGGCCCTACCGGCCGACTCGGATGCCGCCGCACTGACCGCACTGACCGACCTGGGCATCCCGCCGGACCAACACCGCAGCTACCTGCAAGCCCACCTGAGCCGACTTCCCGGTTGGGCCGCTCACGTTCGCTGGCGCGCCGAGCACACCGTGGGCATCGATCTGGTCGACTACCTCGCGATGCGGTTGGTCTACGAATCCACCCTGTTGGCGGAACACACCGATGCCCACCGCGACGGGTACGTCCACGAGACGGCGCGGCCTGGGGCGGTACCCGGGTGGCCATCCGAGGGGCAACGCGCCCGAGACGCAGCAGCCGCGTTGGGTGCCGATACCGTTCCCGTCGACGATCTCGGCCGGGCCGGCGCAACGCTGGCGACCATGCCGCCCGCAGATCGCGACCTGGTGTGGCTCGAGGCCTACGAATTCCACTACCGCGACCGCCTGCTGCGCAGCCTGCCGGTCGTCACCTCCGGCGAGACCGGTCCACTGCGGCGGCCGGCAGCCCAGCTCATCTGCTGTATCGACGCCCGATCCGAGGGCCTACGTCGACACCTGGAAAGCCGTGGCCAGTACGAGACGTTCGGATTCGCCGGGTTTTTCGCGGTGGCCATCCGGTACCAGGACCTCGCCGGAGGCGCTGCGGCCGATCTGTGCCCGGTGCTGATCGCCCCCCGCAACAGCATCACCGAACAGCCGATGGCCGGTACGGAAGACCGCGCCGCCCGCCTGGTTGCCGGCCGGCGCGCCCTCGCCGGCACCCAGGACGCCTTCCACGCCGCCAAGAACGACATGACCGCGCCGTTCGCGCTTGCCGAAACCGCCGGTTGGATCGCGGGCCCGGTCGCAGCGGCCAAGACGCTCACCGCGGGCCGATACGGCACGCTTCGCGACCGGTTCCGACGACGCGTGGCACCCGACGCGCCGACCACCCTGAACGTCCTCGTCGGCGTCGCACCCGAGGAACGCGCCCTGTTGGCCGAAGCCGCCCTCCAGATGATGGGACTGACCCACCGGTTCGCCCGGATCATCGTGCTCTGCGGGCACGGCAGCACGACCGAGAACAACCCCTTCCAAGCGGCGCTGGATTGCGGGGCCTGCGGCGGTCACCGCGGGGCACCCAACGCCCGCACCGCCGCCGCCATCCTCAACGGCACCGACGTCAGAGACCATCTGAACCGGCAGGGGATCAACGTTCCCGCCGACAGCTGGTTCGTCGCCGCGGAACACGACACCGCCCTGGACCGCGTGACGGTGCTGGACCGACATCTCATCCCATCGCAGTACCACGCCGAGATCGACGACCTGGTCGCCGATCTCGCAGCAGCCGGTGGATCGCTCGCCGCGGAACGCGCTGCCACCCTGCCCGGCGCCCCGCCGCTGCCCACCCCGGAAGCGGCTACCGCACACGTCCGCGGCCGGTCCACCGACTGGGCGCAGGTCTTCCCCGAATGGGGCCTGGCGGGCAACGCGGCATTCATCATCGGGCCACGATCGATGAGCGCGGGCACGGACCTGGGTCGCCGCACCTTCCTGCATTCCTACGACGCCGACGTCGACACCGACGACACGGCCCTGGAAACCATCATGACCGCGCCACTGGTCGTCGCGCAGTGGATCAACAGTCAGTACTACTTCTCCACCGTCGACCCCGAAGTCTTCGGCGCCGGCAGCAAGACCATCCACAACGTGGTCGGCGGCATCGGGGTGCTCTCCGGTCACAACGGCGACCTGCAACTCGGCCTGCCCTGGCAATCCATCGGCAACGGGGACACCCTGATCCACGAGCCCCTGCGGCTGTTCACCCTCGTGCAAGCCCCGCTCGAGCGGATCGAGCGGATCATCCACCGCAACACCGTGCTGCAACACCTCTTCAACCACGACTGGGTGGCTCTCGCCGCCCGGACGACATCCGACAGCGCCTGGCAGCGCTACACACCCGACGGCTGGCAACCGTGGACGACACCGGAGGTTTCCCCGACATGAGCCGCGACCAACTCGCCAAGATGACCAAGATCGAGGTCGTGGTCACCGGTGCCACTGCACCGGCCGTGCGCGACCTGTTCCGTGCCGCCGGTGCCGCCGGCTTCACCAGCATGACCGGTGTCTCCGGACTCGGCCACCACGGATACCACCAGGGACGACTGCTGTTCAACGAACAGGCCACGTTGGAAATGCTGATCACGGTCGTGCCGGACGACAAGGTCGACGCCGTGATCGCCGGTCTGCGACCGCTGCTGACCTCGTCCTCGGGCGTCATGTTCCTGTCCGAGACCTACGTCAGCCGACCCGAGTACTTCGCATGACATCCGGCCCCGGCCACCGGAAGCCGCACCCCGGGTCCGGCGGGCGCGCGAGTCATCGACCGGGCTGCACCGGCCACTGCCTCCCGCACCGGGTCGGCCAGTGGACGGCGTCGCCGACCTCGGTGACGACCCTGGGGGCGGGCAACGCGCGGGACCTGCTCGAACACGCCTTCACCGTCCTGAACGTCCACGGGATCACCGCGGTGCCGGCGTTCGGGGCCGACCCGGAGACCGCCAGGGCGGTGATCCGGCAAGCCGTCCGCGACACCTTTCCCTTCGGTACCGGTGCCTACGTCTTCTGGACCGCCACCGACGACGCGAGTTTTCGCGCGGACGGAACCCTGGGCCGCCCGATCAGCCTGCACTACAGCGAACCCGCCGTCGGCGTCGCGGTCGAGGCGACCGTGCGCCAGATGGGCCTGAACACCGGCGGCGGTCCCGACCTCACACTGCAGATCGACGGCGCCGCGCCGGCGTCGTGACGGAACCGCCCCCGGCGCCGGGCCGTTGGCTCTCCGCAGCGCGATCTTCCTCCCGGTTCGGGTCTGTCACGCGATCGAAGGTCCAGGCAGGGTCCGACATGTCGCGACGCGCTGGCACCGGCCAACGTCGCACTGCCCCGGGGGCTTCTGATATCCGTCGACGCGATCGCAGTCCTGCCCGGCGGAGACAGACAGACGGCGCCGACGAATGCTTCGACGAGCGGATCGGCCACGTTCGCCAGGAGAACGCCGAAGTGGTCTGGGCGGCTTTGCCGGCACGTCCGATCTTCCAGACTCTGGCGGCTGGGTGAGCGGAACGCGGGCCGGACCCGGACAGCTGCGAGGGTGTACCGGGGTATCGACACATCCCCTCACCGCGTC
>JBDSLP010000052.1:0-31459 GCA_039916325.1 Nakamurella sp.
CCCCGGTGGGTCACCCGTCGAGTCTCGTGCCTGCGGGTTCAGCGGCGACAGGGCACAAAGTCACCAACCGATCACTGTCGGGCCGGGGCGGGCAGCGAGCTGCTGCGCTGCTCCGGCGGGCCCCTGATGGTGTTGCCGTCGCCGATCCAGCTCCGCAGGTTTCGATGGGGCGGGCAACGGACACCCTTGAGGGTGAAGCAGTTGCCGACCGACGGACGGGGTAGACCATGACCGCACCAGACCACGAACCCACCGAGGTGCCGACCCAGGCCGTCAGCCCGGGCGCCGACGCCGAGGAGCCGCGCGACGACCCCCGGCAGAACGACGCCGAGATGACCGACCCGGCCAAGGCGATCGCCGCCGAGTTCCCCGGCCAGTGAACTGAGGCTCAGCGGGCGCGGGTAACTCTCGCAGGTGGGAGCAACCCGCCCAGAACGAACAGCCTCAGCGCGCGCGGTGCGCCAGGTACCACTCGATCAGCGACGTCGTCGACGAGTCCTGCTCGTCGATGGCGGCCTGATCGCCGGCGACGGCGGGTGCGAGCTGGCCGGCGAGCTGCTTGCCGAGCTCCACGCCCCACTGGTCGAAGCTGTCGATGCCCCAGACCACACCCTCGACGAAGGTGATGTGCTCGTAGAGCGCGATCAGCTGGCCGACGACGGAAGGGGTCAGCGCCGGCGCCATGATCGACGTCGACGGGCGGTTCCCGGAGAACACCCTCGCCGGGACGATGTGCTCCGGGGTGCCCTCGGCGCGCACCTCGTCGGCGGTCTTGCCGAAGGCCAGCGCCTTGCTCTGGGCGAAGAAGTTCCCCAGGAACAGTTCGTGCACATCCGGCTCGCCGGGGGCGTCGTGATCGACCAGCGGGTTCGCCGGGGTGGCGACGGCGATGAAATCGGCCGGGATAAGCCGGGTTCCCTGATGGATCAGCTGGTAGAACGCGTGCTGACCGTTGGTGCCGGGCTCGCCCCAGAACACCTCGCCGGTGCTGGTGGTCACCGGGGTGCCGTCCCAGCGGACCGACTTGCCGTTGGACTCCATCGTCAATTGCTGCAGGTACGCCGGGAAACGGTGCAGGTACTGCGCGTAGGGCAGAACCGCATGGGTCTGGGCGTCCCAGAAGTTGGAATACCAGACGTTGAGCAACCCCATCAGCGCCGGCACGTTCTGCCGGAAGTCGGTGGTGGTACGGAAGTGGACGTCGATGGCATGGAAGCCGGCCAGGAAGTCCTCGAAGTTGTCCTTGCCTACGGCCACCGCGACCGAGGTGCCGATCGCGGAGTCGACGGAGTAGCGACCGCCGACCCAGTCCCAGAAGCCGAAGGCGTTCTCCGGGTCGATACCGAACGCGGCCACCTTGTCCAGCGCTGTCGACACCGCGACGAAGTGCTGGGCCACCGCGCTCGTGCGGGCGTCGTCGGAGTCGGTGAGGGCACCGGCGGCGGCCAGCTCCCGCCACAGCCAGGCGCGAGCGAGCCGGGCGTTGGTCAGCGTCTCCAGGGTGGTGAACGTCTTGGACGCCACGATGAACAGCGTCGTCGTCGGGTCCAGGTCCCTGGTCTTCTCGACGATGTCGGTCGGGTCGATGTTGGAGACGAACCGCACCTGCAGGCCCGGCTTGACGTACGGCTGGAGCGCTTCGTAGACCATCACCGGACCGAGGTCGGAGCCACCGATGCCGATGTTCACCACCGTCTCGATCGGCTTGCCGGTGACGCCGGTCCAGGTCCCCGAGCGCACTTTCTCAGCGAATCCGTAGACCTTGGCGAGCACCGCCTCGACGTCGGTGTCGACGTCGCGCCCGTCGACGATGAGCGGGGGCTCCATGGCCGCCGGCCTCCGAAGAGCGGTGTGCAGCACCGACCGGTTCTCGGTGACGTTGATCCGCTCACCGGTGAACATCGCCTCGATCCGGGCCGGCAGGTCGACCTCCTCGGCCAGCTGGACCAGCAACGGCAGCGTCTCGGCGGTGATCAGGTTCTTCGACAGATCCACGAACAGATCCCCGGCGGTGAGGCTGAAGTCGGCGGCGCGCGTCGGCTCGGCGGCGAACCAGGCCCGCAGGTCCGGAGTCATTCCGGCCTGGTGCCCGGTCAGCGCGGCCCACGCCGCGGTGGTCGTCGCATCGACGGGTGGGGTCTGCTCGGTCGGTGTGCTCATCGTTGTCTGCTCTCGTCGGTGATGTCTCCGACGACGATCCTGCCCCGACCGGCTCGTCCGTTCCACTCGGGGTCCGGACAGTCCGACGGGCTCGTACTCCGTCAGTGCAGGTCGCGATGGACCCGGATCGTGGAGGTCGGATACCGCCGTGACGCGGCGTGCGCCAGGTCGGGGTCGCAGTATTCGCCGTGGGGCGCAGCTCCCGCAGGTCAGACCGCTGCCGTACGCAGTGCCTCGACCTCGGCCTCCAGCGGTGCCACCGCGTCGCGAGCCTCTGGGCGGCCGCACTCGGCCAACCAGTTGGCCAGCATCCGGTGACCGCCCTGGGTCAGGACCGACTCGGGGTGGAACTGGACGCCCTCGATGGGGTGGTGCCGGTGCCGCAGACCCATGATCACGCCGCTCTCGGTCGTCGCGGTGACGATCAACTCGGGCGTGACGGTTCCGGTCTGGACCGCCAGCGAGTGGTACCGGGTCGCGGTGAACGGCTCGGGTAACCCGGCGAACACCGTCGCGTCGTGGTGGTGCACCTGCGAGGTGCGCCCGTGCAGCAACTCCGGCGCCCGGGACACCACTGCGCCGAACACCTCGGCGATCGCCTGATGGCCGAGACAGACGCCCAACAAAGGAGTCTCGTGCGCCGCGGCGTAGCGGATCATGTCCTCACTGACGCCGGCGTCGCGGGGCTCACCCGGGCCGGGCGACAACAGAATGCCGTCGACGTCCAGCTCGGCGAGCTCATCCGTCGTCACGGCGTCATTGCGCCGGACGATGCACTCGGCGCCCAGCTGCTGCAGGTACTGCACCAGGTTGAAGACGAACGAGTCGTAGTTGTCCACGACGAGGATGCGGGTCACGGCACCGAGTCTCCCAGATCGATGCAGCGGGATCCCACACTCAGCCGACCTGCACCTGGTCGAACGGCAGGTAGGGCTCCGCCCAGGGGAAGACCACGAAGAACAGCAATGCCACCACGACGAGGAACAGCGCGAACGACTGAGCGGCTCTGGCCCAGGTCGCACCGGGCAGGTGGCGCCAGATCCAGGTGTACATCAGCCCACCTCCGAGAGTTCCGCGGGTACGAAGCCGTCGGCCTTGGCGTAGGTCCTGGTCAGGACGCCGTGGATGATCATTCGCTCACGGTCGGAGAACTGCGGATGGCAGGTGGTGAGGGTGATCAGCCGCTGGGACGCGGCGGCTACGGCTTCCGGTCCGGATGCGTCGACGTGCGGGATGGGCAGCACCTGCGCGTAGTCCGACGGGTCGACGATCTCCCGGCCGACCACACCGCTGTAGGCGCCCGTGAGTGGTGCGACATCCGCGCACCCGGGCCGGGCCGCAGCGTTCCAGCCGGCGGCCTCCTCGGGCATCGGCAGCACCCGGTAGACGAACCACTCCTGCTGGGTCTCGATGACGATCGCGTCGCAGGAGTTCAGCGTGCCCAACGCGTTGAACGGGGCGCCCTTGGAGACGCGGTGGCCGGCGACCGCGAAATTGCCGAGCTCGCCCGGGTACTGGGTGTCGTCGTAGTGACCGGGGTTGCCGTACAGGTCCTCGGCGGTGGTGCCCTCGACGACGGTGAAACCGTAATCGGCCCCGAACACCGGGATGTTCAGGTTCGCGAAGCCCTGTCCGATCTGGGTGTCGTAGGTGCGGGTGCGCTCGGCCGGGTCGACGACCTGCGCGTCGGAGGGTGGCGCGACCACTGCGCCACTGTCCTCCTCGGTCGTCGGGACCGCAGGGGGGTCGGAGGTTGCCGGGGTGGAGGTGGCCCAGCGTTGCGCCATCGATTCCTTGGCCTGGGCCTGCTTCTGCGCACCGAAGATGTCGGTGACGTAGACCTCGTAGACGACGAACAGCAGCAGTACGACACCGAGGGTGATGAACAGCTGGCCCAGACCACGGATCGTCGTGCGGATCGGCTCGTCCCGGAAGCCGCCGGGGCCACGCGGCGGCGACGGGGACGTCGTCGCGACCTGATCGGTGGTCATCGGGCCTCGGCTCTGATGGCTTTCACCGTGGAACCTCCTGCGCCGACGTCATCCGCACCAGTCCGTCGTAGGCCGGTGCCTGCAGGTCGTCGGCGATCACGATCTCGAACCCGAGCTTGAACCGGTCGACGTACTGCCGGAACAGGGTGATCCCCGGCTCGGCCTCGATGGCCGAGATCATCGGACCCGACGGGCCGATGGCGGACACCACGAACGGCGGTGAGTACGCCCGGCCCATCAACAGCAGGGTGTTGCCGATGCAGCGCACCGCCGAGGTCGCGATCACCCGCTGATCCATGATCGTCATGGCCTCGGCGCCACCGGCCCACAGCGCGTTGACCACCGACTGGACGTCCTGCTGGTGGACGACCAGGTCATCAGGGTTGGCGTCAGCCGGGTAGTTGCCGTCGGAGTCACGGGGGGCGTCGGTCAGGGTCACGGTGAGGCCAGGCCCCTCGACCGCGGTGAGCCCGGCGGCGGGCGCGAGCGCGTCGGCGGCGGCTCGCCGCTCGGCGACCTGCGGCGACACGTCCTGGCCGGCGGCCGCATCGATCTGGCCCTGCAGGATCTGCGCGGTGGCCTCGGCCTGCCCGACCCGTTGCTGGGCGCCGTCGATCAGTCCGGAAAGCTCGACGTTCCTGGGCCGGATCTCGGCGCCACCGGAGTACGCACGGGCCGTGCCGAAGAGGAACCCGCCGGCCAGACAGACCAGCGTGACGGCGATCTGCCAGCGGCTCGGTCCGCGTGGGCGCCGGGGGCGGGGCGGGATCCCGCCGGTCGGCCGGTCACTCTTCACCCTGCGCCCCCTGCCCACTCACTCTCGATACCACCGTCCGATCGCCCCGGTCGGTGGCGGATCGGACAGCGATCTGCCGTCCACCGGCGCCGATCTGCGCCTGATCGGCTGTCGGCGTGCCGTTGATCTGCCGTTGATCTGGACGGACGGACCGCCGGCACGAAGTACGCTAGACCACATCAGTTCGTCACGTGCAGTGGCGAGCCTACCGGTCTGGGTGATCAGCGCTCCCGACCGGCGGTGGCTGCCCGCCACTGCCCGGCCCGATCGCAATCATCTTCTCCAGCATCACCTGCTGCCTACTACGCGCCGTGAAGGAAGTCCGATGCCCAAGTCCAAGGTCCGCAAGCAGACGGCGGCGGCCACCACCGCCAGCCGGACGACGCAGGTCGAGTCGGCCTCCCTGCGCGCGAAGGTCGCGACCCCGTCCGGCCCGGTCTTCCTGTCCATCATGTTGGGCATGTTCGTCGTCGGTCTGCTGTGGCTGATCGTCTTCTACCTGTGGGGCGACGGGATCCCGTTCATGCAGAGCCTCGGCAACTGGAACTTCGGGATTGCCTTCGGCCTGCTCATCGCGGGCCTGATCATGACGATGCGCTGGCGCTGACCCGTCGCCTCCGGGCCACGGCGGTGCCTCGATCGGACGAACGACATCGGTGTGATTCATCCCCAATGTGCACAACTCCTGTGCACAACTTCTGCTTCGGCCGGCCGGATGAGGTCACGATGACCCCGACGGCAGGGGCGACATGACCGGGACGACCGAGTGGCGCTGGGGCCCCCGCCCCGGAGCGTTCGCCTTCGGTGGTGTACTGCTTTCCGCCGGAGTGTTGTGGACGACCGTCGCGACCGACGTCGGCGACCGGATCGTCGCCGGATCCGCGGTGGCGGTGGTGCTGGCGATCATGTTCGTCGGGTTCCGGATGCGGCATCGACTCTGCGCGTCGGTGGGTGGCCTCGTCGTCGGCGGCGTCGGCGGCGTCCGCGCAATCCCGTGGAATCGGGTGCGCCGGGTCGAGGTGGTGGGCCGCAAGCGGCTCGGGACCATCAACCATTCACTGGAGATCGACCTGGACGACGACGAGCTGCTGGTGTTCGGCCGGATGGACCTCGGTGTCGATCCTGCGGACGTCGCCACCCGGCTGGCCGCGCTACGCACCGGCGGAAGCCCCGGCTGATCCGGCGACGCGCGGTCGTTCCGGGACGGTCAGACGACCTGACGGCAGAAGTTGACCGTGCACACCCAGTCGCCGATGGTGCCGTTGCGCACCACGATCAACGCGACCAGTGCGACGAGCACCGCGACACTCACGCCGATCTGGATAGCCCGCCGGTTCGCGGGTGGCGGGTACACCATCGCCGCACCCACGATCGCCCCGACGACGAAGCCACCGACGTGGGCCTGCCAGGAGATGTTGGAGACGCTGAACGTGATGAACGCGTTCAGCGCCAGGATCACGAGCAGCTGCCGCAGATCCAGCCGCAGCCGCTTGTAGATCACCAGCAGCGCGCCGAGCAATCCGAAGATGGCCCCGGACGCACCGACGGTCAGGGTGTCCGGCCCGGTGAGCAGGTAGACCGCCACCGATCCGCCGAGCAGGCTGAGCCCGTACACGACGGCGAACCGGGCTGATCCGAGGACCCGCTCGAGCCCGATCCCGATGAGGTAGAGCGACAGCATGTTCATCGCGATATGCAGCACCCCGCCGTGCAGGAAACCGCTGGTGATCAGCTGCCACCAGTCACCGGCGGCCACCGTCATCGGGGACAGCGCCCCCTCGCGGAACAGGGTCGAGCTGCCCAGTGAGCTCTCGCCGCCGCCCTGGATCATGGTGACCAGGAAGGCCACCACGTTCACGACGATCAGCCCGATGCTGACCACCGGTTGCCGACCGAGCACGCTGCCGGAGATGGTCCGGGCCACCGGCCGGGACGCGTTGCTCTCGGCCACACACTGACGGCAGTGGAAGCCGACCGAGGCCGGCGTCAGGCACTCAGGGCAGGCCGGTCGGCCACACCGGCTGCAGGACAACGCCGTCCACCGGTCCGGGTGCCAGGTACAGGCCGTCCCGACCTGAGCGGTGGGCCGGTAGCCCGGCGGCGGCTGTGTCATCGGTTGCTCGTCATCGGTGGGGCTGCGTGTCGGCAGTCGTGACTCGGTGGGTCGTCGACAGATCAGTCGGACGAGCCGTCGACGGTGATCGACTCGATGACGACGTCGGTGGTCGGCTTGTCGAAGCGGTCGACGGGGGTGGCGGAGATGGCGTCGACGACGGCGATCGAGGCCGGGTCCTTCACCTCGCCGAAGATGGTGTGCTTCATGTTGAGATGCGGGTAGTTGCCGGTGGTGATGAAGAACTGGCTGCCGTTGGTGCCGGGGCCGGCGTTGGCCATGGCCAGCAGGTAGGGCTTGTCGAACTTCAGCTCGCCGTGGAACTCGTCGGCGAACTTGTAGCCGGGACCGCCGCGACCGGTGCCGGTGGGGTCCCCGCCCTGGATCATGAAGCCATCCATCACGCGGTGGAAGATCGAGCCGTCGTAGAAGGCGCCGGTGGCGTCGCCCTTGGCGTTGGCTGAGCTGTACTCGCGGGTGCCGGTCGCGAGACCGACGAAGTTGGCCACCGTCTTCGGGGCGTGGTTCGGGAAGAGCTCGACGACGATGTCGCCCAGGGTCGTGTGGATGGTCGCAGTCTGATCAGTCATGGCCTCCATCCTTCCAGAGTCGGCGGCCCGTCCCGTGCTCGCGACCGGTCAGAGCCCCAGGCTCACGATGGTGTGCACCACCAGCAGCCGGGCGTAGACGGACTGCTTCTGGTTGGTCTCCGCGATCACCGCGTAGGTGCCCTTCGAGACGGCGTACGTGCTGCCGCCATCGGTGGCCTGTGATCCACCCGCCCAGCCGGCGGGCCGGGCCTCCGGATTGGAGGTGTCCCGGGGCACGTAGAAGTCCACGGCGCTGACCGCGATGGCATCGGTGTCCAGCTGCAGCACCCGCACGGTGGCGAGGAAACCGCCATCGTTGCGAACGAACTCGCAGACCGGCGCCGGTCCCGCGGGTCGGATCCGTGCGGGTCCCATCCGCTGGCCGGTATCGGACTGGACCTGCTCCCTGGTCAGGTAGGGGCAGCCAAGGTCGACGGTGTCCGCATCCACGGGCGGGCTGAACGAGGCGGCGGACGGGGGCCCGGAGGGTGCGCTGCTGCTGCCGCTCGGCATCCCACCGCCAGTGTCGAGGCCGGAGGTGTCGAGCTTGGAGGTGTCGAGCTTGGAGGTGTCGAGGCCGGTGGTGTCGAGGCCGGAGGTGGCGACGGCGGTGTTGTCCGGCGCGGTGATTTCCGGCGGGGTGGATGTGTCCGCCGGCGACGCCCCGACGCCGGCCGACGTGGTGGCCGCCATGGCGCGACCCGCGGCCGTCGATGCACTGGTCGCCGGGCTCAGCGTGGTGGTGGTGCAGCCGCCGAGAACGAGGGCGAACCCGGCCACTACCGCACAGCACCGCCACCCGCGACGCCGGTCCGTCACGAACGCCTCCCAGGTCCTCTGTCGGCGTTCAGTCTGCCCGACCCGCGACCTTTCCACGGTCGGTCGTTGCGCGGTGGTTCGCCGGCCGGGGTGTCCCGGAGCGCGTCCGGGCGGGCAGGAATCGGTCCGCGGCCAGCAGGCCACCGGCTCCGAGCACGGCGATTCCGACCAGGACATCCAGCATGGGAGCTCCTCCGATGACCGGGATGGTGGGGCCACCCCGACCCGCCGCTCGGCGGGTCGAATTCACTCCAGCACCGAATTCCCGCGTTGTCGCTGATCGGCGGCGTAGACCAGGGAAGAACCAGGGTCGCGTCCGGGTTCAACCCCGGGAGGAGCGGGGGCTCGGCGGGCGCCGGTATCCTCGCGGGAATCGGCTCGACAGCAAGCGGGGCACGGGAGGGGCAGGCGCGCGGCCATGACGACGGTCCAACGACGCAACACCAGTCAGCGCGCGGCCATCTCCGAGCTCCTCGGTGACACCGACGAGTTCGTCTCCGCCCAGGATCTGCACGCCAGTCTGCGCGCCACCGGCTCGACTGTGGGTCTGGCCACGGTGTATCGGGCGCTGCAGGACATGGCCACCGCGGGTGCCGTGGACGCTGTCCGCAACGAGAACGGTGAGGTGCTGTACCGGCGGTGTGCGGTGCCGTCGCATCACCATCACCTGGTGTGCCGGACCTGCGGCCGCACCGAGGAGATCGACGCCCCGGCCGTCGAGGCGTGGGCCCGCGCGGTGGCCGAGCAGTACGGCTACACCGCCGTCGATCACGATGTCGAACTGTTCGGGCTCTGCGCGACCTGCAGCGGGACCGCCACATCCGTCACTGAATGACCCCTCGGCGGTACTCCGACCTCGGCGGTCTGTTCCGGGCATGACCACGGCGCGGGCCCCGGCGGGAACCGCGCCGTGTCACTCCCGACCCAGGATCAGCCGACGTGAGCCACCGCACCGGCCGTGAGATCGGTCTTCTTGGCCTTGACCAGCACCAACGCGATGACGAAAGCCAGGACCATCAGGCCGGCCGCCACTCGGAAAGCCACGCTGTAGCCGTGGATCGCGGCGGTTGCGGCGAGCTGGGCCATCCCGTCCTGGCTCGTCACGGTGGCGGCGCGATCGGTGATGTAGTTCGCGAGCGCGGTGAACGCGACGGTCGACAACAGCGCGGTGCCGAGCGAGCCACCGATCTGCTGGGTGGTGTTGACCACGGCGCTGGCGACACCGGCGTCGTCGTTGGAGATCCCGACGAGGGCGAGATTGGTCGTCGACATGAAGATGAAGCCCATACCGAAAGCCATGATGAGCTCGGCCGGCAGCAGTGTGCCGACGAAGGTCGAGTCCAGCGCGACGCGGGAGAACAGCAACAGCCCGGTGACCCCGAGCGCGGCGCCGATGGCGATCACGTAACGCGGACCGATCTTGAGCACCAGCTGGGAGCCGATACCGGCACCCATGATGATGCCGAAGCTGAAGGGCAGGAAGGCCAGGCCGGTCTGCATCGGGGTGTAGCCCTTGTAGTTCTGCATATAGAGCGTGAGGAACAGGAACACGGCGAACATGGCCGAGCCGACGAGCATGCCGACGAGGTAGGCACCCGCGCGGTTGCGGTTGGCGACGATCCGGACCGGCAGCAGCGGGTTGGTACTGCGCTTCTCCACCAGCACGAAGGCCGTGAGCAGCACCACCGCGGCGGTCAGCCAGCCGATTGTCTGCATCGAGCCCCAGCCGAGCATCTCCGGCTGACCGGTGGTCTCGTTGATCTTCTGCTGGGTAGGACGGGTGAATCCCCAGACCAGCGCAGCCAGGCCGGTGGTCGCAAGCAGCGCACCGGGGATGTCGTAGTGGCCGCGGTTGGTGGTCTTGGACTCCCGCAGGATGCGACTCGCGGCGATGGCCGCGGGCACCGCGATCGGGATGTTGACGAAGAAGCACCACCGCCACGACAGGTACTGGGTGAGGAAACCACCGAGCAACAAACCGATCGCGGCACCGCCGCCGGCGATCGCACCGAAGACCGCGAACGCCTTGGCCCGCTCCTTCTCCAGCTGGAAGGTGACGGTGATCAGCGACAGCGCGGCGGGCGCCAACAACGCGCCGAAGACGCCCTGGAGGGCGCGACCGGCGAACAGCACCCAGCCGGCGTGCGCGGCACCACCGATCACCGAGGCCAGCGCGAAGCCGGACAGCGCGATGATCAGAATCTTCTTCCGGCCGACATAGTCGGCGATGCGGCCGCCGAGCAGCAGCAACGCGCCGAACGGCAGGGCGTAGGCGGTGATGACCCACTGGATGTCGGACTGCTGCAGCCCGATGGCGGCGGCCGCCTTGGGCATCGCCACGTTGGTGATGGTGGCGTCGAGGATCACCATCAGCTGGGACACCCCGATGACCAGGAGCGCGAGCCAGCGCTTCGGGTCGAGCTGGGTCTCCACACTTGAGGTGGCACCAGTGGATGTGGCAACACTGGAGGTGGCAGCAGTGGATCTGCCGGCGGTGGTTCGGCCGGCGGTGGATCGGCCGGGCGGCGCTTCGGATGAGGGCTTGGTGAGGCGCTCGGTCATGGGTGCTCCAGACGGACGTATCGGCAGGGGTTTTCGACACCGTGAAGCCGATGCCACGCGGCTGCAGACACTGGAGCCGACCGTGAACCGAAAGTACTACCCGGCACCGACAATGATGTCGGGATTTTCTCCATCGGCAGAAGAGCGGCTCATCACACCAGGCTCAGCGGCCCGCGGTGATCTCGTCGGCGCAGGTCAGCAGGTATCTGGCCAGCCGGATGCGGGCGGCCAGCAGCGATCTGAGGTCCGCCGCGTCCGGACGGTCGAGGGTCTCCAGCGGTACCGCGGTGAACAGGCTGCGCACCACCGAGGCCAGCAGGAAACCCTGCTCGACCTCGCCCGGGGTGACGGCGAAACCCGTCGAACGGAGGCCGTCGACATACGCCGGCACGATCACCCGACGGATCCGATCCATCGCGTCCACCTCCATCTCGCCCGCGTGGACGAGACCGACCAGGAGCTGGCCGAGGTCGAACCCGACGCAGTGCGGGGTGTTGAAGCTGAAGTCGATGAGGACGAACGAGTCGGGGTCGTCAGCGGGCCGCAGGAGGTTCTGCGGGCTGGCGTCGCCGTGTACGTAGGTCTGCGGGAGCTCGTTCATCGCGGCCAGCCACGGTGTGATCCGGTCCAGCGCCGCCACCAGGTCCGTGGCCAGGTCCCCCTCACCGGTGTCGACCAGTGCCGCCGCCAGGCTGGGATGCCGCCACAGTTCGGGGTTCCGCAGCATCGGCGCAGCGCCCATCAACACCCGGCCCATGCAGAACATCCTCAGCGCGTACCCGGGGGTGGCCACCATGTCCTGCCGCCCGAACGTCACGTCGGTCCCGAGCGGGCGCCGGCCGGCCAGCACCCCGAGGTGGCGGGCGGCCCGGCCGAACGTCGCGTCGTCCCAGCGGTGTGAGCTCGGCACGACGTCCTCCATCCAGATGGCCGCGTGGTCGTCGTCGATCTCGATGACGTCGTAGATCTCCGGTAGCCGGATGCCGTCGCCGAGCAGCTCGGACACCCGTGACCGGTAGGAGTCGATCTCGATCCGCCACGGGAACTCGTCGACCCACTGCTGCCGGGCGAGCTCGGGAATGATGTCCAGAAGCGGCCAGACGCGCGCCGACTGGAGCACCTTGACGAACAACCGCCAGTGCAGGCACTCGCCGTCACACGCGACGGCGGTCCCGGCGCAGCGGAGCAGCGCACCGGTCGCGATCGATCCCGACGGGTAGTCCACCGGGGTGACCGTCAGCGTGCCGACCTGAACGGGCCGACCCAGAGCGGTGCTGACCAGCAGGTTCAGCCGTGCGGCGGGGATCCGGGCGGTCCCGAGATCGTCGAGGGCGGGTAGTGCGATGACCGTCGCAGCGTCCATGACGGACCTTCCCAAAGTCGTAAAGCTACTTTCCGATTTGGTGACTGTAGGCTCGCGATATGACGATGGTCAAGTCACTTTACGATCAGACGCTGAATATCGACGACTACGAGCCCAAGCATCTCGGAATGCTGCTCGAGCGGGTCACCGAGCGGATGCGCCACGACATGGGTGTCCTCGACCGGGATCTCGAGCTGCGTGCACGTTACGCACCACTGCGACCGTCCCACTTCCGGATCCTGTCGATGGTGCCGACCGGGGGTGCGACGCTGACGGAGCTCGCAGTGCCGGCCCGGATGACCAAGCAGGCCCTCGGTCAGTTCGTCGAAGTGTTGGTCGAACACGGCTATCTGGAGGCCGACCGCTCCCAGACCGACCGCCGGGCGCGCATCGTCACCCGGACGGGTCTGGGTGACGCGGTCGTTTCCGACGCCCACGCCCTCTACGACCGGCTGCACGCGCACTGGCGCGAGGTCCTCGGATCGGACCGGTGGGAGCAGTTCCGGGAGTCGCTGATCCTGCTGGCCGTCGGATGGGACACCGACGACGGCGCCGGCTCGTGACGCCGGTCTGGCCCTCGCATGCGGGGCCGGAGATACTCGCACGCATGAAGTTCCACGCGACCCTCGAACTCGGTGGCAAGACGGCGACCGGCATCGAGGTACCGCCGGCGGTGGTCCAGAGCCTGGGGGCGACGAAGAAGCCGCCCGTCGTGGTCACGCTGAACGGTTTCGTCTACCGGTCAACGGTGGCCGTGATGGGCGGGCGGTACCTGATCCCGGTCAGCGCCGAGATCAGGGAAGGTGCCGGCGTGACCGCCGGTGACGAGGTGGACGTGGAGCTCGCGTTGGACACCGAACCCCGGCGGGTGGAGGTGCCGGCTGACCTGGCCGACGCGCTGGCCGCTGCTCCTGCCTTGCAGGACGCGTTCGAGAAGCTGTCGTACAGCCACCAGCGCCGACACGTCCTGGCCGTCGAAGGGGCCAAGGCGCCCGAAACCCGGCAGCGCCGGGTCGACGGCGTGATCACCACGCTGCGTGGATGAGCGTCGGCGCGCTGCTGTTGACGCCCGGGGCGGGGGCGAACCGGGACAACCGCATCCTGTTGACCCTGGAGACCGCGGTCGCCCCGCTGCCGTGTGAGCGGGTCGATTTCCCGTATCGGCTGGCGGGCAAGCGGATGCCGGATCCGGCACCGATCGCCATCGCGCATCTGCGCGCAGCGGCCACCGAGCTGGTCACCGCGGCCGGGGTGCCGGCCGGCCAGCTGGTCCTGGGAGGTCGGTCGTACGGCGGGCGGATGTGCTCGCTGGCCGTGGCCGAGGGGCTGCCGGCCGCGGGGCTGATGCTGCTGAGCTATCCGCTCCACCCGCCGGGGCGACCGGACAAGCTGCGGGTCGATCATTTCCCGCAGCTGAACCTGCCGGTGCTGTTCGTCTCCGGCGAGAAGGACCCGTTCGGCACCCCGGCAGAGTTCGACCGGTGGGTGGCCGAGATCCCCGGGCCGGTGACGCAGATGTGGCTACCGGGCGGGCACGACCCCCGGCCGAGCACCGACGATGCCCTGATCGATGCCGTCCGAGAATGGATGCACACGCTCTGAGCATTCAGGACAGGATCTGTCCCGTTGAGCTCCCACCCTGTGGAGACACCGAACGAAGGAGCTCGACATGACTGAGAACTTGACGCCGGAGCGGGCCGATCTACTGGAGATCCTCAGAGCGCGGCGGGCGTTCCTGCGCGTCACCGTCCAGGGGCTGACCGATGAGCAGGCGTCGTCGACCCCGACGGTGAGTGCGCTCTGCCTGGGCGGACTGATCAAGCACGTCACGGAGACCGAGGCCGAGTGGGCCAGGTTCATCGTCGACGGACCCTTCACGGGCTCCATGGAATGGTCCGAGGAGGCCGTCGGGGCGTACGGGAACCAGTTCCGGTTGATCGACGGCGAAACGCTCGAAGGACTGCTGGTCGCCTACGAAGAGACCGCCGCCCGTACCGACGCCCTGGTCATGTCAGCGGACCTGGACAGGCGTTGGCCGCTTCCGACCGCGCCCTGGTTCGAGGCGGGCTCGACCCGCTCCGTGCGCCAGGTGTTCCTGCACATCGCGGGCGAGACCGCCCAGCACTCCGGGCACGCCGACATCATCCGGGAGGCCATCGACGGCCAGAAGAGCATGGGCTGAGGTCGCCGGGCGCACACATCGAGGGCATTCACGCGGGCGCCGCCGGTCGGCCCATCGACCACGGTGCCGCTCCCCCCACGGTGCCGCTCCCCCGCGGTGCCCGCGGACCGGCCTGGGCTGCAACCCCACAATCTGCACAACTCATCTCGCCATGGCTGCCGTTCTCCGATGAAATTTCCACAAGTCAGCGGAAGAATGGCAATGTCCGGATTTTCCGGAGCATGATGGTCCGGATGGCGCCGGCCCGATCCGGTCGGTCGAGGGGCAGACCCATGGGAGCAGGCAAGGCGATGCAACTGGCACCTGGAACGAGCTGGGGACAGACTTTCCAGCGGGCCCGCGAGGTGGCTCCGGAAGCGTTCGAGTCCGATCGGATCCTCAACCTGATCCAGGGCGAGTGGGTCGCCAACGGTCAGCCCGGGGAACACGTGACTCCCGTCGACGGCACCCGAATTCCCGGTCCGCCGCGTATCGATCACCGCGCTGCGGAGCGCGCGGTCGCCGGAGCGGTCCGCGAGCACCGGGACTGGGTCCGGACCGACCTGGACGAGCGCCGCCGGCTGGTCCTCTCCGCCGTGGAGGCAATGGCGCAGCACCGGGATCTGCTGGCGCTGCTGCTGGTCTGGGAGATCGGCAAACCGTGGCGGTTGGCCTGCGCCGATGTCGACCGAGCCCTGGATGGTGTCCGCTGGTATGTGCAGCAGATCGAACGGCAGAGCGCCGGGCGGGTTCCGCTGCCGGGGCCGGTCAGCAACATCGCCAGCTGGAACTACCCCATGAGCGTGCAGATCCACGCCGAGCTGGTCCAGATTCTCGCCGGTAACGCCGTGATCGCAAAAACTCCGAGTCAAGGGGGGTTTCACTGCCTCACCCTGGCCCACGCGTTGATGCGGCGCGCCGGGCTGCCGGTCACCCTGGTCTCCGGCGTCGGGGCGCAGCTGGGTGACATCCTGATCCGTGGCGACGGCCTGGGCGCGGTGGCGTTCGTCGGGGGACGGGCCAACGGCCGCAAGGCCGCCACGTCGTTGGCCGACACCGGACGCCGGCACTTCCTGGAACAGGAGGGTCTGAATGCGTGGGGGATCTTCGAATTCAGCCAGTGGGACCTGCTGGCCCACCATCTGAAGAAGGGGTTCGAATACGGAAAACAACGGTGTACGGCCTACCCGCGTTACGTCGTGCAGCGTTCGCTGTTCGATCAGTTCCTCGAGTCCTACCTGCCGGTCGTCCACGGCCTACGCTTCGGGCATCCGTTGGCAGTACAGGATGCCGCGGACCCGTTGCCGGAACTGGACTTCGGACCGGTCATCCACGCCGAGAAGGCCAACGAGCTGCGTGGTCGGTTCGACGAAGCGGTGGCCGGCGGCGGAATCCCACTGGTGCGTCGCGGCCTGGAGTCCGGTCGGTTCCTGCCGGGCCTGGACATCGGTGCCTACATTGCGCCGGCCGTCGTCCTGGAACCGCCGTCGTCGTGGTCGCTGCACCACCGGGAACCCTTCGGTCCGCTGGACTCCATCGTGCTGGTGGACACCGAAGCCGAGCTGCTGTCGGCGATGAACGCCTCCAACGGATCGTTGGTGGCCTCGGTGGCCACCGACGACCCCGACCTCGCGGCCAGGGTTGCCGAGGAGTTGCACGCGTTCAAGGTCGGGATCAACGTGCCGCGCTCCCGCGGCGACCGGGAAGAGGTGTTCGGCGGGCTCGGCGCCTCCTGGAAGGGAGCCTTCGTGGGGGGCGATCTGCTCGTCCAGGCGGTGACCTGTCCCGCTGACGGGTCCACCGAGCAGCTCTACGGCAACTTCCCGTCCTACTCGCTGTATCCGCAGCGATGACGATCAGACACTCCGACGCAGCGATCGGCGCAGCGCCTCCTACGGACCTCCAGCCGGGACGGCGCCGGTGAATGCGTGGCATCTACGCGACTTCGCCCCCGAAGACCTGGAGAACGCGGTACGACTGGACGAACGTTCCAGCACGACCGACGAACCGCCCATCTTCGCCCTGGCCGAAGTGGTGAAGGCGCTGGCGGATCGGTAACCGGCCGTGGTGGCGATCACCGACGGGCACATGGTGGGCTCCGCCGTCGGCCGGATCGACGGCGACACGATGGGTTCTGCATTCCTCAACAGCGGATTCGCCCTCCGGCGCGGTGTGAGCTTCTACGAGAAGGCCGAGCAGGTCACCCACGCTCCGCTGCGGTGCTGAATGGGCTGGGCGGCTCCGTGCCGCCGGCCGGCCGGGTCAGCCGCAGCGATCCACGCATCGGGGACCCACCGCCCCAGGCATCGTCCTCACCTGACGCTTTCCAGGAGTACGGCCGGTGATCAAGTCTTGACGTCCAAGCATCCGGTGCGCTCATGGTTGGTCCTTTCTGCCGCAGGTGCCGTCGAAACGACCCACGGCTACCCATCTCCTGTCAGCTCCGGAAGGGGTCTTTTAATCAGCGGGTTCGGGGTTCAAGTCCCTGACGGCGCACCACGAAATCCCCGGGCCTGTTCAAGGGTCGGGGTTTTCTATTTCGCCGGACGCTTCGCTGGCCGCCCCGTCAGCAACCGACCTGGCGGACGGCGTCATGTACCAGCCAGCTGAGGTCCCCGGGGTCCTGCATCGACGCCCGCCAGCTGACACAGCCATCGACCGACTGGACGCGAACGGGCCCGGCCTCGTGCGGGTAGTCGAACCAGTCCGAGTCGCACGCTCCCGCCGAGTTGCACAGGGTCAACGCCAGGTAGCTGGACCGGCCGAAGCTCTCGTCACCGCGGTCCTTCTTCAGCAGGGCACACGCCTCGTGCTTCTCCGCGTCGTAGAACACCGAGGTGGCGGCGACCAACCTGCCGCCGACAAGGTGCTCGTACCTTCCGTCCGCCACCAAAGTCCCCTCGCACGGCCCGCCGCTGCGCTTGCCCAGGCTCACCGGACGGTTCGCGGCATCGATGTCGGCAGGGGCCACCTGGGCGGCCGCCGGTCCGGGCGGGACGTCGTCACCGGCGCCGGCCCCGGTCATCAGCGAGATCGCGACACCGACGACCGCGATCGCCAGGACACCGGCCAGGGCGGTCAGCAGTAGCCTCCGCCGCAGCGCCGGGCGGGGCGGGGGGACGTCCTCGGCGGGGTGTTCCAGACCCAGCTTCCGCGCGACCTCCCGCAGCCGATCGCGGAAGTCGGCGGCGTCGGCCGGCCGGTCGGCCGGCTCCTGGGACTCCGCCCGGACGAGCAGCGCGTCGAGCAGGTCGGGGACGTCCTCGCCCACCGCACCGCGGATGGTGCGAGCGGCCGCGTAGACGTCGGAGCGGAAGTTCGGGACGGCGGACGCACCGCGGCTGCGGAGCTCCGGCGCGACGTAGGAGGCGGTGCCGGCGCCGGCGTCCCGGGTGAGGGCGTCGACATGGACGGCGATACCGAGGTCGCACAGCGCGGCCCGGCCGTCCTGCACCAGGACGTTGGCGGGTGTGACGTCGCGATGGACGACGCCATGGGTGTGCACGGCCGCGAGACCGTCCAGCAGATCGATCCCGATGGCGACACCCAACTGGAGGGGGAGCGGTCCCGCCTTCGCTGACAGTGCCGAGAGCGACACTCCGTGGAGTTCGGTGGCCATCCAGGCGGGCGCATCCACCGGGGCCGCCGCCCACAACCAGCGCACGATGTGCGGATGACCTGAGAGTTGCTGGTGGAAACGGGATTCCGTGTCGAACTGGGCTCGCTCCTCGGTCGAGGCGAGCGGCTGGTGCCAGAGCTTGAGAGCCACCTCGTGGCCGGAGATACGGTGCCGGGCCCGCCAGACCATCGCGCTGGCTCCCGCGGCGAGGGGCGGCCCAATCGGCACGAATTCGTCGGGCACCACGGGTTCGGAGTGCACCGCCGGGTCGCTCATGCCGACGCCGTCGGTAGTAATACGAGGTCGTCGACGGTGATGCAGCCGCGCCGCACCAGGAGTCGGGCGACGTCGGCGTAGAGCGGCTCGGCGCGGCGGTGATCCTCCGACAACTCGGGCATCGGGGCCCGGTAGTGGCTGACCAGTTCCTCGATCCGGCGACGTGCCTGCCGCGGCGTGATGGCCAGGGCCCTGGCCACCTCGTCGTAGGACGCCGGCGCGCGGTTCTGGGTCAGCACCGGGCGGCACAGCGCCGCGGCGACGATCAGCAGCGGGGACGGGACCGGCCCGAGCCTGGTGGTGAGCGCAGGTGACGGGGACGGGACGTCGTCACCCGTCACCGCAACTGCCGGGTGCAGCCGGGCCACGCTCAGCTCCCAGGGACCGGTGCTCGGCGCCGAGATCTGTGCCACCGGAACCGGGAGCGACCGCGCGGCGCCACGCTCGCCCGGCCGGCGGACCGGAAGGTACTGCGGTGGACCGTCGGGTCCGGCGACCTGCAGCTCGTGCGCGGTGGACACGTTGCGAATCCACATCTCCGCGTCCATGCACCACAGCTCACCGGCGATCTTGGACACGGCGGTGCGGCGGATCTCCTCCCAGATGGGGATCGCACAGGCGTCGTCATCACGGCCGAACTGCCGCCGATCGCCGTCACCGAAGAGGTAGACGTCGTCACCGTAGGACACCGTGAACAGGGGTGGGGTCACAGGGGGCAGGGGCTGCCGGTGACAGCGGTCACCTGGCGGGTCGAATCTCGCATGGCACAGAGCCTTTCGATGCCGTTCCGGTCGCGCTCGCCGACGACACCGTCGAAGCGTCCTCTCATTGTTCACCACGAGGAGCCATCCGTCTCGTTCCGAAGGGAGCCCGCACCACCGGCCCGACCTCTCGCGCGTCACCCGCACTGTGTTCCGTCCACCTCCGCCCACTCTCATCCAGGAGCAGAACGTGACCACCTCACCTCCGACACCACGCCGCCCGAGACTCCGACGGTTCGCCACCGGGCTCGTCGTCACCTCGATGACCGCGGTGTTGACGTTGTTCGTCACCACCGCGGCCTCGGCCGCCCCGACGTTCAAGCTGCCGTTCCCGTGTGGTCAGACGTGGACGGCGAACAACAACAACTCCAGCGCCCACGTCGGCAAGGAGATCGACTTCAACCGGGGGTCCACCGCCGAGGCGGACCGGGGCGACACCGTGGTGGCGGCCGCCGCCGGGACCGTCGTGACCGCCGCGAACCAGGGAACCGTCAACGGTTACGGGAACCTGGTCAAGATCGACCACGGTGGGGGATGGTTCAGCTACTACGCCCACCTGGAGACGATGGCCGTCCGGTCGGGCCAGTCGGTGCTGCAGGGACAGCCGATCGGGTCGGTCGGCAACAGCAGTTACCGCAACATCTCTCCGCATCTGCACTTCGAGATCCGTGAGGGCTCAGGCTATCCCGGCAACATTCGGGCCGTTCCCGGCTACAGCTACGCCAGCGGTGGCACCCAGAGCCTGAAGTCGACCAACTGCGCCACCCAGCAGGATCCGGCGGCCCTGTGCGGGAGTGGCTACGTGGTGAACGACACCGCCCGGCTGGGCTCGGTCGGTGCGGTGGTACTGACGTACAACAAGGCGGCCAAGAACAACTGTGCCGTGACCCTCAAGTTCGGCAACCTCGGCACCCGCACGTCGACGAGCGTCTACATCACGCCACAGGGTCAGGCCAAGAAGTCCGATGCCGGCAACTTCTTCGCCTACGCGGGCCCGGTTCGGACCAATTCGCCCACCTGCATCAGGTGGGGCGGCGCCGTCGGCGGTGCCGCGTACAACAGCCCGTCCGAGCACTGCTGATGCCCACGCAGTGCCGTCGACGGTTCATCGCGGGCTTGGGGTCGGCGGCGCTGCTGGCGGTGGTGGGGAATCTCGCATCCCCCGCCGCCGCTCGGGCCGCCGGATCGTCGTCGCTGCCGATCGTGGACATGGAAGCGGTTCTCAAGGCCGCTCAGTGGGATCCGCAGAAAATCGGATCGGGCATCACCCTGGGCTCTGGTCCGAGTGTGCTGCTCGTCGAGCGAGCCCTGCAGGCCGAGGGTCTACTGAAAGCGTCCCTCGTGGACGGACACTACGGAACGTCCACAGTGGCCGCCTACGTCGGCTGGCAACACCGCCTCGGCTACTCCGGGCTCGGGGCTAACGGACTTCCCGGTGAAGCCTCGTTGACCCGATTGGCGGCCGGTCGCTTCACGGTGACGTCCGTGGTGCGTCCCGGCGGTCGGGTGGCCTTCGGCGGCCACCTGACCGACGCCCGGGCCGCCGCGATGCTCCGTGAGGTGCAGTCGGTGACCGGGCTGACCATGCGTGTGGACCAGGGGTCCTACAGCACCTCGGATCCCTCGTCGGCGGACACCCACGCCGGCGGGGGAGCGGTGGACATCGGCGTCGACGGGTGGTCCGCCGCCCGGCGACGGACCGTCACGGCCGCCCTCCGCCGCGTCGGCTTCGCCGCCTGGCTCCGCAGCCCGACCGAAGGGCCCTGGCCCTGGCACATCCACGCCGTGGCCATCAGCGATCCCGACCTTTCGCCGCCCGCGCAAGCCCAGGTCGGGCACTACTTCCGCGGTCGGAACGGGCTCCGGGACGACGGACCCGACACCGGTCCGATCGTGGAGAAAGTGAGCTGGGAGGAGTATCTCCGCCGGCGATGACCGGCGCGCGACCGAGTCAGTCCGACCACCCGACCCACCCTCCGCTCACGAAGGCCGATGATGAAAATCCCCCCCAGATTCACCGCCGTTCTCGTCTCCCTCCTGGTCGCCCTCGCCGGGTCGGTCGTCAGCGCCGGACCGGCGTCTGCCGGGGCCCGCGACGGCGATTGCAACAGCGGCGAGTTCTGCTACTACTTCAACAGCAACGAAGCCGGCGCGATCTCCGATTTCACCGACTCGCTGGACGACTACGGCGCGACCCAACCCAGCTGCTACGAGTTCAAGGGCGGCGGGAACGGCAGCGGAACCTGCGTGAAGAACCACGCCGCGTCGGTCTGGAACCGGACCGGGAAGACGGTGCGGGTCTGGTTCAACAGCAACTTCGCGGGCGCGCACCAGGACTTCGCCGCCGGCGTGAAGGGCAACCTGAACGCGACCCTGAAGAACAACAACGCCTCACACGAGCTGCTGCGGTCGGCGCCGACCTCGAACTGCACCACCGATGGCACGAACTCCCGGCTGCCCTCCTCGATCCTGGTGTACCGGGTCAACCTGAACAAGGTCGAACGGGTGGACTTCAAGTCCTACGTCAAGAACGTGCTGCCCAACGAGTGGATCACCAGCTGGCCGAGCGCCTCACTGGACGCCGGCGCGATGGCGGTCAAGAGCTACGGCTGGTACTGGGCCCTGCACTCCACCCGCAAGACCGCCGGTGGACAGTGCTTCGACGTCTACGACAGCACGAGTTCGCAGGTCTACCGGCCCGGATCGGCGGTGGCGTCCACGAGTGCGGCCGTGGACCGTACCTGGGGAGCGCGGATGACCCGCAGCGGCAACATCCTGCAAGCCCATTACTGCTCCACCGAGACGGCCTGCGGCGCCTGGGTTTCCGGGAACTGGATGTCCCAGTACGGCTCCCGCGACAAAGCCCGTGCCGGCCAGGGGTACGCCACCATCCTTCGGTCGTACTACACCAGCATCGTGATCACGAGCTGACCCGGACGACGATCAGTGGGACGACTTCCGCGCAGCGGCGGCCGCCCCACTGACGGGCCTGGTGGCCAGGGAATCCGGGCGGGCTTGCGTCCGATCCGCCGGGTGGACAGGGCGTCGCCGGCACCGCCGATCGCCCCACCGAGGACGGGGATGCGCCGGGCGACGAACTTGGCGATCTGCTTGCCGCCGGCGAGCGCAATGAGCTGGGTGGTGACGGCCTGGGCGATGGCGGCCTGGGTCTGCGGACGTGCAGGATCGACGCCGCCAGGTGGCACTGCAGGGGGATCAGTCCGGCGATGTTCAGCGGGATCGGGGCCGCCATCGTGATGACGCCGCCGACGTTGGTCAGCAAGCCCTGCGTGCCGGCAAGTTTCACGTGCTGGGCAATGAGTGCGTCGACGGCCCGGTCGACGTCGCCACCTGCTTTCCGCAACGCAGCGTCCCCGGATCTGATCGCTCCCGGGACCGGTCCGGCTCTGTCGATCGCCCGTTCCACGGTGCTCCGGACGGTGCCGCCACCCGCTGACGGCGCCACCCGCTTCGCGACCTGCCCACTGATCGTCCCCCACACGCCCACGCCGGCCTCCGAGCAGGCCCGGCTGGCGTGGCCCTTCGTCGAACTGTTTCCCTCCCGCCTTGCCGGCGGTGGAGGCGGGCTATCCGCCGGGATCAGTGACGCCTTCGCCCGGCTGACCGAACTGGACCGGGTGGTGGTGTTCATCGACGAGGTGGAGGAGATCGCGGCCGCCCGTAGCGGCGGTGCGGTGAACGTCGGCGTGGTCAACGAGCTGCTCAAGGCCCTGGTGTCATTCCGCGAGAAGCCCGGCCGCCTGTTGATCTGCGCCACCAATTCCGTCCGCGACCTGGACCCGGCGTTCTTGCGGCACGGCCGATTCGACTACGTCCTCCCGATCGGGCCGCCCGACCCGAGCGCTCGGGATGCGATGTGGCGTCGGCATCTGGATGCGACCGGAGATCAGGTGGACGTCGCCGAGTTGGTCACCGCGACCGAGGGATTCACGCCGGCCGACATCAACCACGCCGCCCGGACCATGGCGCAACAGCTCTTCGAGCAGAGCCTGGACACCGGGACCCGCCGGCGCGGCACCACCGTGGAGTATCTGCAGGTCATCGCCACGGTTCGGCCCACCTTGACCGACGACATCGTGGCTGCGTTCGCCGAGGACATCGAGACCACGGCACGAATGTGACCGAGTGGGTGGGCTGCTCGCGGCAGGGTGGTGCCGCGCGTCCGACCCGGGAATTCACTCTGTGCGGCGCGTTCTGTGGAGCCTAGGAGAATCGAACTCCTGACCTCCGCCTTGCAAAAGCGGCGCTCTACCAATTGAGCTAAGGCCCCGATGCCGGTGACCCGGCGGCCGGATCAGGTGCGGGGGGTGCCCGTCGCCTCGGCCCAGAGAGCGGCTTCGGCCTCGGCGGCCTTCTTGCGCTTGACCGCGACGGCGGCAGCTGCGCCGGCCAGTCCGAGCAGGACCAGGAGCTTTTTCATCGCGAACACCCTATCACCGCTGCACACCGCCGTAGGGCAACTGCTCTGCGTGGGCCTGGGAGGACTTGAACCTCCGACCTCTTCCTTATCAGGGAAGCGCTCTAACCACCTGAGCTACAGGCCCGCACACACATCCGCTGCCCGACCAGGGCCTCGAGAACTCGGGACCCGGTCCGGCAGCGACACACCAGGTTACCGCACCCGGTGCGGAGATCCCAAACCCGCGAGCTCCGTACCAGGCGCGTACTTCAGTCCCGCTCGCCCAGCGTCAACTCGACCCCACCCGCCATCCCGGCCGCGGCGTTGTAGACGAACGACGCCACCGTCGCCAGCGCCGAGATCACCACGATGTTGATCGCGCCGATCACCGCGGCGATCCCGAACACCCCGCCCGCGGTGATCAGGTCACCAGTCGCCGTCGCGGCATCCGCGCTGGTCACGGTCGCCCAGCCCTGGTTGATCCGGCTGATCACGTCGAGTGAGCTGAAGAGCACGTACAGCAGTCCGACGGCGATCATCCAGACGAAGAACATCACGATGGACACGATCAGCGACACCTTCAGCGTGGTCCACGGATCCAACCGCTTCAGCTGCAGCGTGGTGATCCGCGGTGCACGCTTCCCCGCTCGCCGCATCGCGTCAGGCCGGGTCGAGCCGAGCGCGGCCACCGAACCGGCTGCACCCGCCGCACCTTCGGCCCGGATCGCCGTCGTCCCCGACCCGACCGCCGACACCGGCGACTTCGACCTACCCTCGGGCGTCGTCACGATCCGTCCTCGGAATCGGCGGTGGGCTCGGTGCCGTCCGCATCGACGACCCCCGCATCGACGCCGTCGTCCTCGACGACCCCGTCGGCCACCGTCGTCGACCCGATCGACGCCGTCGGCGTCCCCGTGCTCTCGGCGTCACTGACCGCCGCCTCGACCGCCTCGTCGGCATCGTTGTTCCGCGCGATGGCGACCAGCTTGTCGCCGTCGGTGAGGTTCATCAGGCGCACTCCCATGGTCTGGCGCTTCGCCTTCCGCACCGACTTGGCCGTGGTCCGGATGACGCCGCCGTTCGAGGTGATGGCGTAGATCTCGTCGTCGATGTCGACGATGAGAGCGCCCACCAGCTTGCCACGGCGCCGGTCGTACTGGATGGTCAGCACGCCCTTGCCGCCGCGGCCCTGCGGGGTGTACTCCTCGATCTCGGTGCGCTTGGCGTAGCCACCCTCGGTGGCGACCAGCACGTGCTTGCCCTCCCGCGCCACATCCATCGACAGCAGCTCGTCGCCGGCGTTGAACCGCATCCCGAGCACACCGGACGTCGCCCGACCCATCGGCCGCAGCGCGTCGTCGTCGGCATGGAAGCGGATCGACTGGCCCTCCGCCGAGATCAGCAGCAGGTCGTCGCTCTCGCTGCACAGCACCGCGCCGACCAGTTCGTCGTCGTCACGCAGGTTCACGCCGAGGATGCCGCCGGTGCGGTTGGAGTCGAAGTCGGTGAGTTTGCTCTTCTTGACCAGCCCACCCTTGGTCGCCAGCACCAGGTAGGGAGCCACCGAGTAGTTCTTGATCTGGATGACCTGGGCGATCTTCTCGTCCGGCTGGAACGCGAGCAGGTTCGCCACGTGCTGTCCCTTGGCCGTCCGGCTCGTCTCCGGAAGCTCGTACGCCTTGGCCCGGTACACCCGGCCCTTGTTGGTAAAGAACAGCAGCCAGTCGTGGGTGGAGCTGACGAAGAAGTGGGCGACGATGTCATCCTGCTTGAGCGCCGCACCCTGGACACCCTTGCCGCCGCGCTTCTGCGCCCGGTAAAGGTCGGTCTTGGTCCGCTTCGCGTACCCGGTCCGGGTGATCGTGACGACCACGTTCTCGACCGCGATCAGGTCCTCGATGTTGACGTCCCCGTCGTAGGGGACGAACTTCGAGCGGCGGTCGTCGCCGTACTTGTCGACGATCTCGGTGAGCTCGTCGGCGATGATCTGCCGCTTGCGCTCGTCGCTGGCCAGGATGGCCCGCAGGTCGGCGATGGTCAGCTCGAGAGCCGCCAACTCGTCGATGATCTGCTGACGGTTCAGTGCCGTCAACCGGCGGAGCTGCATCTCCAGGATCGCGTTGGCCTGGAGCTCGTCGACGTCGAGCAGCTCCATCAGGCCGGTGCGGGCGACGTCGACGGTCTCCGACGCCCGGATCAGCGCGATGACCTCGTCGAGGGCGTCCAGCGCTTTGACCAGTCCACGCAGGATGTGAGCGCGACGCTCCGCCTCGTCCAACCGGTGCTGGGTCCGGCGGGTGATGACGTCGACCTGGTGCACGACGTAGTGGTGGACCATCTGGTCCAGCCGCAGCACCCGCGGCACTCCGTCGACGATGGCCAGCATGTTCGCGCCGAACGACGTCTGCAGCTGGGTGTGCTTGTAGAGGTTGGCCAGCACCACCTTGGCGATGGCGTCGCGCTTGAGGGTGATGACGATGCGCATGCCGACGCGGTCGCTGGATTCGTCGGCGATGTCGGCGATGCCGTTGATCCGGGACTCGCGGTGCAGCTGGGCGATGTTCTCGACCAGGTTGTCCGGGTTGACCACGTACGGCAGCTGGGTGACGACGAGGATGGTGCGCCCCCTCGCGTCCTCCTCGACCTCGACGACGGCCCGCATCCGGATCGAACCGCGACCGGTCCGGTAGGCGTCCTCGATGCCGTCCCGGCCCACGATGAGCGCCCCGGTCGGGAAGTCCGGCCCGGGGATGCGCTCCAACAGCGCGTCCAGCAGTTCCTCTTCGGTGGCCTCCGGGTGTTGGAGCGACCAGATGACGCCGGCCGCGACCTCACGGAAATTGTGCGGCGGGATGTTGGTGGCCATCCCGACCGCAATGCCGGACGAGCCGTTGAGCAGCAAGTTCGGGATCCGCGACGGCAACACCGTGGGCTCGGTGGTCTTGCCGTCGTAGTTCGGGGTCATCTCGACGGTGTTCTCGTCGATGCCCATCAACATCTGCATGGCCAGCGGCGTCAATTTCGACTCGGTGTACCGCATCGCGGCAGCCATGTCGTTGCCGGGCGAACCGAAGTTGCCCTGACCGTCGACCATCGGGTACCGCAGCGACCACGGCTGGGCCATCCGGACCAGGGTGTCGTAGATCGAGCTGTCGCCGTGCGGGTGGTAGTTACCCATCACCTCGCCGACGACGCGGGAGCACTTGACGTGCGAGCGCTCCGGCCGGAACCCCGCGTCGTACATGCCGTAGAGAACCCGGCGGTGCACCGGTTTGAGGCCGTCCCGGACGTCCGGGAGCGCCCGGGACACGATGACGCTCATCGCGTAGTCGATGAACGACCGTTGCATCTCGTCCTGGATGTCGACCGGCTCGGTGCGGTCGTGCTCCGGCGGTTCCGGGGGCATCACATCGGTCACTGGGTGTCCTCAGTCATCTCGGTCCGCCCGGCCATGGCCACCCGATACGTGGCCCCGACCCCGGCGGAATACATCATCGGCGATCTATCCACAGTGTGGACAGAAAGTGTGAATCAACTATCGAGTGTCGAGCTGGGCGACCGCCAGGCATCCGTACGGGTGGTCAACCACCGAAACGACGTGTGCCAATCGCCGCAGCGGTCAGAAGTCCAGGAACCTGACGTCCCGCGCGTTGCGCACGATGAACGACCGCCGGGATTCGACGTCCTCGCCCATCAGCACGCTGAACAGCTCGTCCGCGGTGGCCGCGTCATCCAGCGTGACCTGCATCAACAGCCGGTTGGTCGGATCCATCGTGGTCTCCCACAGCTCCTTGGCGTTCATCTCGCCGAGGCCCTTGTAGCGCTGGATGCCATCGTCCTTGTTGACCTTGCGGCCGTTCTTGAGGCCGTCGGCCATCACGGCGTCGCGTTCCCGTTCGGAGTACACGTAGTCGGGTTCGCCACGCGTCCAGCGGATCTTGAACAGCGGCGGCTGGGCCAGGTAGACAAAGCCGTGCTCGACCAACGGACGCATGAACCGGAAGATCAGCGTCAGTAGCAGGGTGCGGATGTGCTGGCCGTCGACGTCGGCATCGGCCATCAGGATCAGCTTGTGGTACCGCAGCTTGGCCAGGTCGAACTCGTCGTGGATACCGGTGCCGAGCGCGGTGATCAGCGACTGGACCTCGGTGTTCTTCAGCACCCGGTCGATACGGGCCTTCTCGACGTTGATGATCTTGCCGCGGATGGGCAGGATCGCCTGGAACATCGAGTCGCGCCCGGACTTGGCGCTTCCGCCGGCCGAGTTGCCCTCCACGATGTAGAGCTCCGAGGCCGCGGGATCGGTGGATCGGCAGTCGGCGAGCTTACCCGGCAGGCCGCCGATCTCCAACGCGCCCTTGCGCCGGACCAGGTCACGGGCCTTGCGGGCGGCCGCGCGGGCCTGGGCCGAGGCGATCGATTTGGTGATGATCTTGCGGGCGTCGGACGGGTTGCTCTCCAACCAGTGCGACAGCCACTCGTTGCACGCCTTCTGGACGAACGACTTGGCCTCGGTATTGCCGAGTTTGGTCTTCGTCTGACCCTCGAACTGCGGCTCCCGCAGCCGGATCGAGATGATCGCGGCGAGGCCCTCACGGACGTCGTCGCCGGAGAGCTTGTCGTCGGTGCCCTTGAGGAGCTTCTTGTCCTGCGCATACCGGTTGATCACCGAGGTCAGCGAGGCCCGGAAACCTTCTTCGTGGGTGCCGCCCTCGATGGTGTTGATGGTGTTGGCGAAGGTGTGGACGCTCTCGGTATAAGAGTCGTTCCACTGCATCGCGACCTCCACCTCCATCGTGTCGCCCTTGGACTCGAAGCCGATGATCGAGTCGTGCGCGGGGACGCGGGAGGCGTTGAGGTGCTTGACGTAGTCGACGAGGCCGCCGGGGTAGTGGAACACGCGCTCGACCGGGACCGCATCCTCGCCGCTGGCGTCCTCGTTGTGGACGCCGAGCTCGCGCTCGTCGCGCAGGGTGATGGTCAGTCCCTTGTTCAGGAACGCCATCTCCTGCAGACGACGGGCGACCGTCTCGATGTTGAAGGTGGTGGTCTCGAAGATGTCCGGGTCGGCCCAGAAGGTGACCGTGGTGCCGGTGTCGTCCCGATCGACGTCGCCGACCTGCTGGAGCTTGCCCGGCTTGGATTTGTCGTACTGCTGGTGCCAGAGCTTGCCGTCGACCTTGATGTCGACGTCGAGCCGGTAGGACAACGCGTTCACGACCGAGATTCCGACACCGTGCAGACCACCGGAGACGGCATAGGAGTCGGAGTCGAACTTGCCACCGGCGTGCAGGATCGTCATGACGACCTCGACGGTCGGCTTCTTCTCGGTCGGGTGCATCCCGACCGGGATACCGCGGCCGTTGTCGATGACCTTGACGCCACCGTCGGGCAGCATCACGACGATCACGGAATCGGCATAGCCGGCCATCGCCTCGTCGACGGAGTTGTCGACGACCTCCCAGACGAGGTGGTGCAGGCCGCGCTCACCGGTGGAGCCGATGTACATACCGGGGCGCTTGCGGACCGCGTCCAGTCCTTCCAGGACCGTGATGGATGCTTCGTTGTATTCGTGCTTCTTGGGCGTCACGTGTCTCTTTCGACGGTCCGAGAGCTCTGATCGGAAACAGTGAACCACTTCGCTCAGACAGCGAGCCAGGTCCCATTCCGGAGCTTTACCTCGTCCATCCTAGCGCCACGGGAAGGTAACGACCCCCGAAAAGGGCCCTGAACGGCCCGTGGCGTCATCCGTAGGTGTCCCGTGGTCCCCGGCCCGAGACATGCCGTGGGCCGAACCGCCACGACGGGCGGGTCGGACCCGTCGCCCGGACGTGTCGCACGACGTGGGGACCGACCGCGGCGGCGACCTTGCCGAGGATGGTCGGGGCCAGCAACCGGATCTGGGTGGCCCATGCGGTGCTCTCGGCCTGGACGGTCAACTGGCCGTCGATCAGCGTCAGCGGGGTGCAGTGCGAGGCGAGGTCGTCACCGACGATCTCGGCCCAGCGAGCGAGCACGGTGGCCCGCGCGAGGTCCTCCGCACTCCCGGACCTCTTCACCCACTGCTGGGCCAGCGCGCCGAACGGTGCGGGGTCACGGGCGTCCGGGCCGGGCCCTGACCAGCGACGACGTCGCCCACCGGCGCGACGGCCGACCACCGACGAGCGACCTTCCGCGGTGCGTCGGGCGGCCGTGCGCTGTCGGGCCTGCTCCAGGGCCTCGCGTGCGAGGTCCACGCCGCGACTGACCGGCGGGGTCTCGTCACCGGCGTCGGTCACGACGGGTCCCCATCGGCCGCAGCGGTCTCCCCGGCCTCGGTCACCGCTCCATTCTCGATCAACAACTGCCGCCCGACCAGCGCCACCGGCACGTCGGCACCGACGGCCGCGGTGATCACGACCTGGTCGGCCCCGGCCACCCAGCGGGCGAGGCTGGCCCGCCGGGACGAGTCGAGCTCGGCGAACACGTCGTCCAGGATGAGGACCGGGGCGATACCGTCGCCGCGCAGCAGCCCGAAAGACCCGAGCCGCAGCGCCAGCGCCATCGACCACGACTCGCCGTGGGAGGCGTAGCCCTTGGCCGGGCCGGGCCCGAGCAGCAGTTCGAGTTCGTCGCGATGTGGTCCGACCAGGGTGATGCCGCGGTCCAACTCGTTGCCGCGCCGACGGCCGATCTCGTCGAGGTAGGCGACCCGCAGCTCCTCGACCGGAGTGTCCTCGGCGACGTCACCCAGCGAGGTCCGGTAGACCATCCCGGCGGGCTCGGATTCGGGAGCGACGTCGGCGTAGGCGTCGACCATGTGCGGTCGCAGCCCGCTGACCAGTGCCAACCGGGCGGCCAGCAGTTGGCTGCCGAAGTCGGCGAGGGCTTCGTCCCACACCTGGAGTACCGACATGTCCGGGCCGCCCGAACGTCGGCCGGCCGCGGCGGACTTGAGCAGTGAGTTCCGCTGCTTCAGAGCCCGGTCGTAGTCGGATTTGACCCCGGCGTAACGCGGGTGGCGCATCACGAGCAGTTCGTCGAGGAACCGACGTCGCTCGGCCGGGTCCCCCCGCACGATGGCGAGATCCTCCGGGGCGAACAGCACGGTCCGCAGGATGCCGAGCAGATCGCGGGTCCGGGTCGGGGGCGCCCGGTTCAGCCGCCCTCGGTTGGCCCGCCCCGGGTTGATCTCGAGCTCGATCAGCAGTTCACGTCCGTCGTGCACGACCGCACCCCGGATGACGGCCTGGCCCGCTCCGCGCCGCACCAACGGCAGGTCCCCGCTGACCCGGTGCGAGGACTGCGTCGCCAGATACCCCAACGCCTCCACCAGGTTGGTCTTGCCCACCCCGTTGCGCCCGAGAATCACGTTCACCCCCGGCGACAACGGGACATCCACCGCCCCCCACGACCGGTACTCCAGCAGCGCCAGGTGCCTCACGTACACCGTGCTCACCCTCACTCACATCGCTGGACTGCGTCTTCCCCCGGAATCAGTACCGGCCGAGGAGGCGGGTGGGCCGGTCGGACGCCACGTCACCCGACACCACCTACGAGACGGGAACAGCTCCGGACGTGCCTTCCTTTCCCACCGCATGCCCCCCGAACTGGTTCCGCAGCGCCGCGACCACCTTCATGGCCGGTGATTCGGTCTGACGCGAGGAGAACCGGGCGAACAGCGCGGCGGTGATGACGGGCAGCGGAACGGCGTTCTCGATGGCGGCTTCGATGGTCCAGCGTCCTTCGCCGGAGTCCTGCGCATAGCCGCGGATGTCCTCCAGGCCTGGGTCGGCGGCCAGCGCTCGGACGAGCAGGTCCAGCAGCCAGGACTTGATCACGGTGCCCT
>JBDSLP010000053.1:0-2893 GCA_039916325.1 Nakamurella sp.
TCCCGCTGCCCAACGCCGGCACCACGGCGTTGAAGCCGTGCCGACTTCCGGCGGACGGGTACGCGGCGCCGACATCGCCCCGGTCACCGTCGGCGATGAAGCCGGAGTACCCGACGACGTTGCCCTGGGGGCCCGTGACGTAGACGTGCACCTGGAGGGGCGCGCCGGGCGCGCCCGGGTTGAACGCCCAGCCCCCGACGGCGACGACGCCGGGCTGCGCCGTGGCGACGTCGAGCCGACCGATCGGGTCGATGACGGTGGCCGCCCGACAGCCCAGCGGTGCGGAGCTGCCGCCGTCGGTGGCGATGGCGTAGCCGCAAAGGGTGTAGTTTCCCACCGGCCCGGTCGGCATGTAGGCGGTGAAGCCGTGACCGGCGCCGCTCCCGGGGAACGCGGCGGCGATGTCGCTGCGCGGCTGGTCAGCGCTGAAACCGGGGTACCCGATTGTGCCGCCGGGCCCGCTGACGTAGACGTGGACCTGGGTCGGACCGGTGGGCGCGGCGGTGTCGACGGCCCACCCGTTCACCGCGAAGTAGCCGGCCCCACCCCCCACGTTGTCCACCACCCCGAACGGACCGCCGACGCTGATCGATCGGCAGCCGATCATCGTGTTGCCCGCCCCGGCCCCCACGTTGATGGCGTACAGGCAGATCTGATGGGTCCCACGTTCCCGCAGCGGGAGCTGCACGCTGAAACCGTGCGCCGACCCGGCCCCCGGGTAGGCCGCGGCCACGTCCGGGCGGGCGTCGGTGGCGGCGTCGATGACATGGCCGGTGACGGTCCCGGACGGCGCGGTGTCGTACACGTGAACGGGGATGCCGGCGGTCGGACTGTCAGGGTCGAACGCCCATCCGGCGACGCCGAAGGTGCTGCCGTGGGTCCCCACGTAGTCCAAGGCGGCCTTGGGCGCGCTGGCCGCCGCGGCGTCGGACAGCTGGAAGTAGGTGCTGCGCACGTCGGCGGTCAGGGCCAATCGGAGCTGGTCACCGGTGACGGTCAGCGAGCCGCGGTTGCCCTCGATGACCGCGGCCACGACCCGACCACCCCACTCTCCGTTGCCGTCCCGTTCGCTGATCCGCAATCGGGTGAAGCTGCCGATCGTCGGGAAGCGTGACTCGATCGACGCCACGGTCAGGCTGCCGGTCCAGTTGGCGTACGCCTGCGGGGGGTTGGCGACCGCTTCGTACGGGTCGGCCTTGGCCGGCAGGTACGGTACCCGGCCGTCGACGGTCCAGCCGCCGTTCGTGGACCCGAACTGGGCGTTGATCGGCGCACCGTTGTAGGTCCGCACGATGCCGCTCGTCGCGGCGACGGCGGCGTCGGTGCTCGCCGCCTCGAGCGCCGTCCCGTTCCGGGTGGCGCCGCCGTACACCTGGCAGGCGGCGGTGTCGCAGATGTCGTACGTGGAGTTGGTGCTGCGGTAGCCGTAGGCGTAACTGCGGGCGGCCACGGCCTGGGTCTGCAGGGCCGCCGGCCGCCAGGAGCTCGGCGATTCGCGCGGCACGACGGCGCGGACGTAATCGTCCAGGGCCAGTTCGTCCACGGTGATCGCGGACCCGCCGTTGCGGACCGCCCGCATCGTGCCCCGGTAGCCGGCCCGGTCACCCGCCGGGGTGATGATCTCGACGATGCCGGTGGAGGTGGCCCGGAAGCTGACGGGACCGCCGGCCGGCACGGACGCGGCCGCCCGGAACGCACCGAACGTCGAGCGCAGGCCCTGCGGCGCGGTGGCCGGAGCCGTCGCACCGTCGGCTGCGACCCCGTCGGCCGCCGGGGGCGGGGTCGGTCCGATGTCGACGGTCGCCGGCTCGAGGGGGGCGGGCGTGGCGTCCGTCGTCGCCGGCGCGGGCTCGATGACCATCGGATCGGTGGTGGCGGGTTCGGTCACCGTCGATCCGGTGACGGCCGGTACCGCGGTGGCGTCCGTCGGTCCGTCGGCCCGCGCCGGGGCAGGGGCCTGGTCGGCGACGATCCGGGCCGCGGCGGCCGGGGCGGTGTTCTGCCACGCTCCGCCCACCCGGGCCTGGACGGCGAAGCCGGTCCCCGACACGACCGTGCGCACCCGGTCGGCGTTGCCCGGGATCGGGATGACCGCGCCGGTCCCGTCGTCACGTACCTCGAGGTCGCCACTACGCACGACCTCGGTGCTCGCGTCGTTGTCACCGGAGATCCACACCCGAAGCGCACGCCGTCCGTCGACGGGCGTACCGACCGTGCCGGGGTAGTAGAAGTCCAGGATCTGCTGCGACGACAGTCCCTGGATGGCCGCCCCCTGGGCGCCGTACTGGCTCATCCCGCGTCCGTGACCCTCACCATGGCCGCGGACCGCGAAAGTGCCCGACGCCGGCCGGTTCAGCCAGTCGTCGGCCTGCGCCGGGGCTGCGGTGATGACGGGCAGGCCCACCGCGACCAGGGTCAGCGACAGGGCCGCGGCGAGGCGCCGGGCACCTCGCGCGGGTCGGCTGAATCCGGTGGTGACGCGACCAGGCATGCAGGCCTCCAGCTCGTGAGGGTGGCCCCCGATGGCAGGCCGTGGTCAACTATCTACACAAAGTCACCATTTTGTCCAGTGTCCTGTCTGAAACCGCTCCTCTCGGGACAGGTCGGACACCCGGTCGGGACCGGCGGGGAGGTCACGACCGCCGGTCACCGGCGGCCGGTGAGCCACAATGATCCGCACACCTGCGGACGGAGAAGGATGAGTCAACCGCGGCGGGCCTATTGGGCCTCGTTCGTCCTGCTCGGTCTGGTCACCGGCCTGTGGTCACTCGCGAGTCCGTTGATGGCGGGCCTGGACGAACCGGCGCACCTCATCAAGGCGGCATCGGTGGTCCGCGGCCAGCTGCTGGGCCAGCCGTACGTGACCCCGGACGCCACCGAGCGGGAGCGGGCG
>JBDSLP010000054.1:0-23971 GCA_039916325.1 Nakamurella sp.
GCGAACAGCTGCATCTCCTGGCCGCCGAGGTCGAAGTGGCCGGAGACGAACGGCCGGCCATCGACCTCGCTGGTGACGACCTCGGTGAGCGTGCGCACCTTGTAGTAGCGCCGGGTCATCGCCTCGAGCATCGGCTCCAGGAACGGGCCCTTGCCGACGAGCTGCTCGGCCAGCAGCCGGATCAACGGCTGCGATCCGGTCACCAGCTCCGCCATCCGGTCCGCGTAGTCGGCGGCCGCGGGGTGCTCCCCCAGGTACTGCAGGGTTTCCCGGCTTCCGCTGAAGACGTTGTTGCGCGCGGCCTCGATGACCGGCCGGTCGAACGCCTGGAACCGGACGTTTCGGGCCAGGTCGCCGATCACCGGGTACCGCAGCTGGGTGGCCACGATCAACCGGGACAGCACATCGCCGAGGTCCTCCTCGGTGGCCCCGGCAGGCACCCCACCCTGCACCAGCCACCGCTCGAGAAGCGCGGCCACGATGGGCGTCTGGGCACCGGCGCGCTCCAGCGCGAGGAACATCCGGAACACCGCGTCCTCGAGATCAGGGCCGGGCTCCAGATCGCTGACGCCGTAGTGCCGCAGCGCCCGGGACAGCCTTTGCCGGAAGGACGCGGGCAGGCCTTCGCGCTCCACGTCCAGTGAGTGCAGGTAGTCGTGGAAGTGTTCACGCGGACTGTGCACCCGCTCGTCGGCAGCCTGCTCGACGCCGGCCGGGCGGTTGCGGGACATTTCGCACAGGTCGGCGAAGGTGCTCAGCAGATGGAACTCGGCCCGCCGCAGATCGGCGTCCTCGGTCAGGTCGGAGAGTGCGCTGTCGTAACGGGCCAGCGCGGCCAGGGCCTGCGCCGGGGTCACGTCGAAGCCGGTGATCAGCGCCTGCAGCACACCGAGGCTCTGCTCGGCCACGCCCTTGAAGTCGTGGGTGGTCGAGGTGGCCCCAGCGGCGAACGGCACCCGCGGGGACGTCGACGTGGCCGCCGCATCCTCGGATTCGATGCGGTCCAGCCGGAGCAGCGCCCCACCGGCGTCGATCTGTGAGTTGACCGTGGCCAGCACCTCGCGGACGCGACCCGGGTACGGGGCCTTGATGTGCGTCTCCATCTTCATGCTCTCGAGCACGATCAGCGTCTGCCCGGCCTCGACCTCGGTGCCGGCGACGGCGGAGATCGCAACGACGACGGCGGGCGCCGGCGAGCGGACCATGCCGCCCTCGTCGCGGGTGACCTTGTGACTCACACTGTCGACTTCGACGCGGTGATAGGACGGACCTTCGATGGTGACCACCCGGTGGCGCTTTGCGCCCACGGTGACCCGGCTCTCGAACTCCGACAGTCGTTCGACCGCCACGTCGACGGCGACCGAGGCCGCCCCCTCCACGTCCGGGTCCACGGTGACGCGGTAGCGGTGCGGGCTGATCTGGGCGACGGTCAGGCTGTACGCCTGGCCCTGGTAGCCGAGTTCGACCGTGCGGCCGAGCACATCCCGGGCCCGCGGCCGGCCGCCTCGGGCGGACCGCAGGAACGCTTCGCGGTCCAGCCGCTCCTCGGCCTCGTAGACGTCGACCGCCACCGACAGCAGCGCCACATCGGCGTGCGCGGGCAGACCCTCGGCCAGTGGCAGACCGACCCGGTCCAGCCATCCGGTGTCGGCGGTGCCGTCGATGAGCTCGGGACGGTCGAGCAGCTCCAGCAGGAAGGACTTGGTCGTGGTGCCGCCGCGCAGCACCACAGTGGTCTCGCGGAGCGCGCAGCGCAGCCGGGCCAGCGCCTCGGAGCGGTCCCGCCCCCAGGCGATGATCTTGGCGACCATCGAGTCGTAGTCGGGCGGGATCACGTCGCCGGTGGCGATACCGGTGTCGACGCGGATGCCCGGACCGTTCGGCAGCGTCAGCAGCTCGACCACACCGGGGGCCGGGGCGAAACCGGCTTCGGCGTCCTCGGCGTTGAGCCGGGCCTCGATGGCGTGCCCGAACGACGTCGGCTGCTCGGTCGGCAGCGGCTCCCCCGCCGCGACCAGGATCTGCAGTTTGACCAGGTCGATACCCGTTGTCGCTTCGGTGATGGGGTGCTCGACCTGCAGCCGGGTGTTGACCTCGAGGAAGGCGAATGTCTTCTTCTGCGGTTGGTAGAGGAACTCCACCGTCCCGGCGCCGCGGTAGCCGGCCGCCTTGACCAGCGCGATCGCCCCCTGACGCAGATCGTGGTCCTGCTGCGGGGTCAGCGCCGGAGACGAGCTCTCCTCGATCAGCTTCTGGTTCTTCCGCTGGATGGAGCAGTCCCGCACCCCCGGCGCCCAGACGGTGCCGTAGTTGTCGGCGATGACCTGCACCTCGATGTGCCGGGCCCCCTCGACCAGGTGCTCCATGAAGATCACCGGGTCGCCGAAGCTGCGCAGCGCTTCACCCTGCGTCCGGTCGATTGCCTCGTCGAGCTCCGACGGGTCGCGCACGATGCGGATACCGCGGCCGCCGCCACCGCTGCGGGCCTTGAGGATCATCGGGTAGCCGATCACCTCGGCGTGCTTCTTGGCGTCCTCGAAGTTCTCCACCGGGCCGCCCGACCAGGGAGCGACCGGCACGTGGGACGCCTCGGCCATCAGCTTGGCCTGGACCTTGTCGCCGAGTCGGCGCATCGCCTCGGGTGACGGGCCGATGAAGGTGATACCCAGCCGGGCGCACAGTTCGGCGAACGCGGCGTCCTCGGCCACGAAGCCCCATCCCACCCAGACCGCATCGGCACCGCTGGCCTTGAGGGCCCGCTCGAGCTCGGCGTGATCGAGGTAGGGGATACCGGCGGTCCCGACGTCGCGGAGCAGCACCCCCTCGTCGGCGGCCCGGACGAACAACGCCCCCCGCTCGGACTCGGTGTGCAGCGCGATGACCTTGATGTCCGTGCCGCGCTCGGCGTTGAGCTCGCGCACCGCCTTGATCAGACGGACGGCGGGCTCTCCCCGATTGACGACCGCGATCCGGCTGAACAGCTGCGGCCGCCCGGGGGTCTCGCTCGGGTGCTCGTCCAGGGTGGTGGTGGTGGTGGTCATATCGAGGTCTCCATTGCTCACTCTGAAATGGGGGCGGCACTCGGGGTCGGCCCGCTCGGTCAGGTCACGAGACGCGCTAGGTCACTGCTCGACACTCCTCGAGGTCCGGAAACGGTCGGGCCGACGCCGTACGGGCCGCGCCTGCGGGGACATGGCGGTTCGCAATGTGACCTGGAGCATAGAACAGGCCGTTTCGACCCGCTGACCCGTCACGGTCGGAACGGTCGGTGGTGACGACACGAGGGGGCGATATGGGTCACCCGGACGGTGTACCACGATTCCCGGTCGGCGCAGTGCAGCGGCCGGTCGGCGGGCAGGAGAGGGCCCGGGCGAAAGACGCCCGACTCGAACAGGCGGTACGCCGGAGTCGACCACCCGGTCCCGTTTCGGCCCGGATCGGACCGTGGAGCGGCCGACATCATCCGACCGGAAGCCGGTCGGAGAGGGCACAGCAAAAGCGGCGATCAGGGACGGGCGGCGTGCGCGGGCATCCGTTCCAACGAGGCTTTGATCTCCCGGCGAAGGGCGACGATCCGGTTCACAAGACCCGGTTGAGCCGCGACATCCATTGCCTGGCTGTGCAACTCGTCAAGCCGCACCATCGCCATGCACTTTCGACGACGGTTGTCGGTGTCGGCGAAAGCGGTGATCCGGTGCAGTTCCGCTTCTACGTCAGCGGTATTCATGGCAGTCATTTCGGAGCCTCCCGCGAGAAAGCCTACGCCTGTCAGGGGTTCTTCCACGGCGTTGTACCGAACCCCCCTCGGGTCGGGACCAGGATGCAACCGTCCTGTGACCTACCTTCGGGGGGCGGTCACGAACCGGTCACCGGCCGCAGCGACCGGGCGACGATCCCGACGGTGGAACATCCGAGCCTTCGGCGGCTGGGCCGTCAGGGTGACGACCTCGGGGGTCGTTGCGGGGCCGCGTGGCCGAAACCGGCCCGCTCGAGCGCGTCAGCCAGCGACCCGGACGGATCGGGTGCCGGTGTGGGCTTGCCCCGGGCGGGGCGGCCCCGGTCGGGACGCTCCGGTCGGCCACCACCCGTGGCCCCCGGTTCGTCGGTCAGGCGCAACGACAGTCCGATCCGCTTGCGGACAGGGTCGACCTCCATCACCTTGACCCGGACCACCTGGCCGGACCGGACGACCTCGCGCGGGTCCCGGACGAAGGTGTCCGACAGCGCCGAGACGTGCACCAGCCCGTCCTGGTGCACCCCGACGTCGACGAACGCCCCGAAGGCGGCGACATTGGTGACCACGCCCTCCAGCACCATCCCCGGCCGCAGGTCGGAGATCTTCTCGACGCCATCGGCGAAGGTGGCGGTGGTGAACGCGGGGCGCGGATCACGTCCGGGCTTCTCGAGCTCGAGGAGGATGTCGGTCACGGTGGGGACGCCGAACGTGTCGTCGACGAAGCGCTGCGGCGGCAGGGTGTGCAGCAGTGCGACATTGCCGATGACGCCGGACAGGGCGGTGCCGGTGGCGGCCAAGATCCGCCGGACCACCGGGTAGGCCTCCGGGTGCACGGCGGAGGCGTCCAGCGGGTCGTCGCCGCCGGGAATGCGCAGGAACCCCGCGCACTGCTCGTAGGCCTTCGGTCCCAGTCGCGGCACGTTTTTCAGCGATCGACGGGAACCGAAGCGGCCGTTGCTGTCCCGATGCGCAACGATGTTCTCGGCGAGCGTGGTGGTGATGCCGGAGACGCGGGCCAGCAGCGGTACCGACGCGGTGTTGACGTCCACCCCGACGCCGTTCACGCAGTCCTCGACGACATGATCCAGCGACCGGGCCAGCATCCCCTCGGTGATGTCGTGCTGGTACTGGCCGACGCCGATCGACTTCGGGTCGATCTTGACGAGCTCGGCGAGCGGATCCTGCAGTCGTCGGGCGATCGACACCGCGCCGCGCAGTGAGACGTCCATCCCGGGCAGCTCCGCCGCGGCGTAGGCCGACGCCGAGTAGACCGAGGCGCCCGCCTCGGAGACCACCACCTTGACCACGCCGGGGTGCGCCGCGATGAGCTCGGCGGCGAGCCGGTCGGTCTCCCGGGAGGCGGTGCCGTTGCCGATGGCGATCAGCTGCACCCCGTGTGCGGCGATCAGCGCGCCGAGGGTGGCCAACGCCGGCGCCCACTTCTGGTGCGGCTGATGCGGATACACGGTGTCGGTGGCCATGACCTTGCCGGTGCCGTCGACGACGGCGACCTTGGTCCCGGTGCGCAGCCCCGGGTCCAGCCCCATGGTGGTGCGGTCACCGGCAGGGGCGGCGAGCAACAGGTCGCGGAGGTTGTCGGCGAACACCGTCACCGCGGTCTCCTCGGCCTGCTGGCGTAGCCGGCCCCGGACATCGGCCGTCAACGAGGGCAACAGCTTGGTCCGCCACGCGAGCCGCACGGTGTCGCGCAGCCAGCTGTCGCCGGCGCGCCCGCGGTCGGCGATCCGGAAGCGGGCGGCGATGCGGATCTCAGCGTCCGTGGGGCCGTGGTCGAGCGGGTCCCGGTCGGTCGACTCGGGCTGCACGGTCACCGTGAGGAGGTCCTCCTTCTCCCCGCGGAACACCGCCAAGGCCCGGTGCGACGGCACCCGGGACAGCGGCTCGGAGAAGGCGAAGTAGTCGGCGAAGCGGGCGCCGGCGTCCTCGCTACCGGGCTTCACGGCACTGACCAGCCGGCCCCGCCGCCACAGTTGCTCACGCAACTCGCCCACGAGGTCCGGCTCCTCGCCGAACTGTTCGATGAGGATGAAGCGGGCCCCGGCGAGCGCAGCCGCGGTGTCCCCCACCCCGTTGTCCGGTGCGACGAACGGCGCCGCCTGGGCGACCGGATCCCGCTCCGGACGGGCCAGCAGGGCCTCGGCCAACGGACCCAGACCGGACTCGCGGGCGATCTGTGCCCGGGTCCGCCGGCGCGGCCGGAAGGGCAGATAGATGTCCTCGAGCCGCGCCTTGGTCTCGGCGGCGGAGATCGCAGCGGTCAGGGCCTCGGTGAGCACACCCTGCTGAGCCAGTGATTCCCGGATCGTCCGACGCCGGTCGGCGAGCTCGCGCAGGTAGCCCAGCCGCTCCTCCAGCGTGCGGAGCTGGGTGTCGTCCAGTGTGCCGGTGACCTCCTTGCGGTACCGGGCCACGAACGGCACGGTGGCGCCGCCGTCCAGCAGGTCGACGGCCGCGCGGATCTGCCACGGCGACACGCCGAGTTGCCCGGCGATGAGGCGGACGATCTCGTCGTCACCGTCGGACGCTGTCGGCGGTGCCGTCACGACCCCTACCACCAGGGCCGCAACGGCAGCCCGGCCGTGCCATCCGGGTGCGGACGCACCGCGAGGACCTGGTGCAGCTGGATGGCGTTGGTCTCGAAGCCCAGCCGGGACGCGGCCATGTACAGCCCCCAGGCCCGGGCCGTGCCCTCACCGACCTCGGCGACGCAGGCGTTCCAGTCCCGTTCCAGGTTCGCGCACCAGTCGCGCAGCGTGAGACCGTAGTGCTCGCGCAGGTTCTCACTCCCCCGGACCTCGAACCCGACGTCCTGGATCGTGCTGATGATGCGCCCGGACCCGGTCAGCTCGCCGTCCGGGAACACGTACCGGTCGATGAACGCCTCGGTCCGGAACGCCGAGGTGTTCTCGGGCCGGGTGATGCAGTGGTTCAACAGCCGCCCGCCGGGGGCCAGCCGGTCCCGGAGCGATCGGAAGTAGGCCGGGTAGTGCGCCACCCCGATGTGCTCGGTCAGCCCGATCGAGCTGACCGCATCGAAGTCGGAGTCGGTGACATCGCGATAGTCGCTGAACCGCACCTCCGCGAGGTCCTGCAGACCCTCGTCGCGGATGGCGCGCTGGGCCCACTCCGCCTGTTGCGCCGACAGTGTCACGCCGACCGCGCGGACTCCGCGACGGGCGGCGTGGCGAACCATGGAGCCCCAACCGCAGCCCACGTCGAGTAGTCGCTCTCCCGGCTGCAGACCGAGCTTGTCGTACACCAGCTGGAATTTTGCCTCCTGAGCGTCCTCGAGCGAGGTGTCCGGGGTCGCGTAGACCGCGCAGGTGTAGGCCATCGACGGGCCGAGGGTGTGCTCGTAGAAGGCGTTGGAGATGTCGTAGTGCTTGCTGATCGCGTCGGCGTCACGTTCCCGGGAGTGCCGCTTGACCGGTCGGAGCCCTTCGACGGCGCGGCGCCACCGCGGGGGGGCCTCCTGCGGCGGTGGCGGCACGGGACGCAGGGTGCGCCAGCCGATCCCGGCGAGTAGTCGGTGGATCTCGCGGGGCGAGGGTCTATTCAGGTGCATCCCGTCGGCCATCGCCCGCAACATCGGGTACGGGTCTCCCGGCGTGACCCCGGAGAACGTCAGATCACCGGCCACGTACGCCCGGGCCATCCCGAGATCGCCTGGCGCGGTGAGGATGTAGGTCAACGCGCGCGGGGACGCGACGTGCAGCCCGAGGGGGGTGTCGGTCGGTCCGGCACTGCTGCCGTCGAAGGCGGTGAGCCGGAACGGCAGCGGTGGCGCCAGGAACGCGCCGGCCAGGTCGGCCACCGTGGGTCGGTGCGACGGGGCACTGCCGCTCCGGGGCATCCGTGCGCCCGGAGCGGCCTTGAACGTGGTCATCGGCGTTGGACCGCCTTCGCGTAGAGATCGAGCAGACGATCGTCGGGGTCGTAGTGTTGTTTCAGTTCGCGGTAGCGCTCGCCGCCGTAGCGGACGCCGAACTCAGCACGGGGGTAGTAGCTGTCGGAGTACAGCGATTTGTGGCCGCCGAGCCGGCTGACCTCGTGCTCGATGGCACGATTGGTCGCCCCGGGAGCGGCGGGATCGCTGCTCACCGCCGACCAGAACCCCACGTTGACGTATGTGTGCCCGGACACCAGTGGATACAACGGATACCGCGCTTCGTCGGTCGGCGGCCCGGTTGTCCGTTCGCGCAGCGGACACCACCACAGCGGTTGGATCGGCACCGCGTCCAGGAACCAGTCGACGAACTCCGCGGATCGCTCCAGCGGGATCTCGACGTCCTGGACGACGCGCTCCAGAGGCGTTCGGTGGTGCAGCTTCTCGATCCGGTCGGCGATCGCCCAACGCCGGTCCAACGCGACCAGCTTCCAGTAGAACGAGGAGCGCCGGTAGCGTCGCGGCCAGAGCCGACGCACCAGCGGCTGCTGGGCACCGAATGCCCGGGAGCACCAGAACCAGTCGGTGTCCCAGCGCCACAGATAGTCGTTCGTGGTCAGCCGGTCGTGGGTGCGCGACTGCAGTGAGCGGTAGTAGATGGCGGCACCGGTGTAGTCGCTGGCCGGGCCGGGGTCGTCGGTCTTGGTCCCCACGGTCAGGTAGCTCTCACCGGCGTTGAACACCACGCCGTCCAGGTAGTCCACGCTCGCGCCGTCCAATGAACCGGCCGCGATCAACCCCCGGGTACGTTCCTGGAGCTCGTCGACGGAATGGCAGCGCAGGTGCCGTAGCGCGACGAACGCCCGGACCGGTTCGAGGGCGAGTCGGATCCTGGTGGCGTAGCCGAGAGTGCCGAACGAATTCGGGAAGCCGTGAAAGAGGTCGGCGTGCGGGCCGGTCGCGGCGGCGGTGACGATCTCGCCGGCACCGGTCATCACGTCCATCTCGACGACCGATTCGTGGACCAGACCGACCCGGAACGAGGACGATTCGATACCCAGCCCGGTGACGGCACCGCCGACGGTGATGGTCTTGAGCTGTGGCACCACGGTCGGGCTGAGGCCGTACGGAAGCACTGCCGCCACCAGCGTCTCGTAGGTGCACATGGCGCCGACGTCGGCGGTGCGGGCGACGGGATCGATCTGGAGCACTTCGTCCAGACCGCTCACGTCCAGCCCGAGCCGGTCGACGCGTTCCCGGGCGCGGAACAGATTCGACGACATCTTGGCCAACCGCACCGTCGCTCCCACCGGGATCGACAGATAGCTGGCCATCAGTCGGTCCACCGCGGCGGCGTGCGCGGCTCGGAGGGCGGACGTGGTCCCGGCGGTCATCGGGACGCCCGGCAACGACAGGGGGTCACCACGCGCGGAACACTAGTCGCCTTCAGGCCCGGTGGTGCTCAGGCCCAGTGCTGGTCAAGCTCAGTGGTGTTCAGGCGGAGTCGGTCCGGTACCGGTCGGGGTCGGCGAGCAGATCCATCAACAGTTCGAGCTCGTCGTCGATGGAGTAGAAGTCGTCCTCGGCACCGTCAGGCACCAGCGCGAAGACCTGCCGGACGAACTCCATCAGTGGCTGGATCTCGCCGAAGAGGAACGCCCGACCCTGGTGGGAGCGCAGCTCCAGCAGGAGGCCGTCGTCACCGGGGAAGAAGCGGATGTCGCCGAACCCGGCGGCCATCACGAGGCCCTCGCGGAGCAGCTCCCGGGACAGCACCCAGTCGACCGAGCGACCGCCGCTCATCCGGAAGTTGGCGCGCACCAGGAAAGGTGCGCCGGGGCTGTATCGCAACGTGGCGGTCACCGCCTCCTCCTCGGCCCCGGACACCGAGACCAACGGGATGGCCGCAATGAGCGGGGTGGAAAGCGAGGCGGCGCGGGCGTCGTCGACGCCGCCGGTGTTCCCGCCGATGCGCTGAAGGCTCATCTTGCCAATCCTTCTGGTGGTCGTGACGGCTCGGTACCGTTCAGGCGATCTTCACTCAGAGTAATTGGTCAATAGCACTGTGTATCTATGACGCCGCTCACATCCGATCAGGACCGGGTGCTGAGCGGACGGTGAACGACCCCCACCGAGGGACGACCCGACGGTGCGAGAAATCGGGCCGCGCCACCCGACCGACGCGCTGGGGGTCGCGATGGGTGACATGGAGGCCGAGCGGTCAACGCCTGCCCGGGGTCCATCTCGACGGAATGTCTCAGCTGCGGGCCGCCTCCAGGCGTGCGCGCGCCTTGTCCCGTCGCTCGACGAAACGTGACGCCTGTTGGTCGAGTTCGACCAGGAAGAGGGACAGCTGCTCGCGGGCCTGCTCCCCCACCGGACCGAAGTCGGTCCGTTCGAACACCTTCCAGTACTTCAGCACCGGCATGATGACCGCGTCGTGGTGCAGACGCAGGTCGTAGATGCCGGCCTTGGCCATGATCACCGAGTTCCGCATGAAGTCCGGCATGCCCTGGCCGGGCATCGCGAAGTTCAGCACCTCGTCGCGGATCGCCACCATGGTGTCGTCGGGAGCGTGATCGAAGGCCGCTTGCACGAGGTTGCGATAGAAGATCATGTGCAGGTTCTCATCGGCGGCGATCCGGGCGAGCAACGCCTCAGCCACCGGACAGCCGGCCGCACTGCCGGTGTTGCGGTGCGACACCCGGGTGGCGAGCTCCTGGAACGACACGTACACCACGGTGTGCAACATGCTCGTCTGCTCGCGGTCGTACCCCGCGGTCATGTGCTGCATCCGCAGGTCCTCGAGCTGGACAGGATCCACCCCACGGGTGACCACCAGGTAGTCGCGCAGCGCAATCCCGTGGCGGCCCTCCTCGGCGGTCCAGCGGCCGACCCACTGACCCCAGGCACCCTCCTGGCCGAACTGCTGGTGGATGATCCGGTGATACGAGGGCAGGTTGTCCTCGGTGAGCAGGTTGACGATCATCGCCGTCCTGGCCACCGGATCCAGGGCGGAGTCCTCCGGTCGCCAGTCCTCACCCCCGAGGAACGCGAAATCCTTACCTCGGCTCCACGGGATGTAATCGTGGGGCATCCAGTCCTTGGTGACCTTGAGATGCCGGTTCAGGTTCTCCTCGACGACGGGCTCGAGGTCCAGCAGCAGGCGGACCTGCACGCCTTCCTCACCGGTCGGCAGGGGACGGGAGAGGGTCACCGGGATCGACCGCAGCCCAGGGCGGAGTGATGTTCCATGTTCGCCAGTGTGCCAGCATTCAGGGGTCCCGGCCGTGTCGCGTAGCCGCCGTGTCCGACGATGTCGGCACCCGTCAGCCCCGGCGTCGCCCTTCCGATTCGGGCACAATCGGCGAGATGGCCGCCCCCACTGAAGCCCCACGTCGGGACGACACCCCCGACTCGCGTCCAGGACCGCCTCGGCACGTCAAGCTGGGCAACCGCGCCCTCGAGCTCGCCGAGATGGTCGTCTACATCGGCATTGCGCTGTTCCTGGTGGTGACGGCACTGTCACTGCTGGTCCAGTCGGCCCGTCAGTTGGGTCCGTTGTTCGGCGCCGGCGGGGTGAACGGGGAGCTGGCGCTGGACGTCCTGGACACACTGCTGCTGGTGTTCATCGTCGTCGAGCTGCTGTTCGCAGTACGCATCACCCTCACCCGCCGTGAGCTCATCGCGGAGCCGTTCCTGCTGGTCGGCATCATCGCCTCGATCAAGGAGATCGTGGTGCTGTCCGTCAAGGCCGCCGACGAGATCGGGAAGGGAGACTCGTTCTCCGACGGCATCTGGGAGATCGGCGTGCTCGGGGTGCTGGTGCTGATCCTCGGTATCACCGCATTCCTGTTGCGTCGCAAGGAACGTGAGCCCGAGGAGGGCGACAAGGAGACCGCCGGCGACCCGACCGAGGAGGTCCTGTGAAGCTCACCCTGAAAGCCCGCGGTACGGCCACCCCGGACGAGGTCTGGGACCGCTACGCACGACCGTCGCGGTGGTCGGAGTGGTCCCCGCCGATCAACCGGGTCGACGTCCCCGGCGACCGGCTCGTCCCCGGCCTGGCCGGTACCGTCCGGGGCCCGCTCGGGCTCGCGGTGCCGTTCCGGATCGAGACGGTCGACCCGGGGTCGGTCATCCGCAGCTGGACCTGGCGGGTGTCGGTCGGACCGATCTCGTTGTGGCTGGCGCACTCGGTGATCCCGCTGGACGGCGCTGCCGCAGCCGCGGCCGCCGGGATCCAGCGCACGCTGACGACGTTGGACGTGAAGGGCCCGGCCCCGGTGGTCGCGGCGTACGCGCCGCTGGCCCAGCTGGCGCTGGTCAGGCTGGTGCGACGCTGACGGCTCGGCTGTGGGCCTGCAGCCGCGCTCCGGCGGTGCCCACGGCAGTGAGAAAAGCCTCACTGCCGTGGATCTCGTACTCGACGTCGGTCGGGATCCAGATCAACGCCATCACCAGCGACTCGACCGAATCACCGTCCAGCCGCAGCCGGGTGCGGTGTGCGTCGATCGCGGAGGCATCCCGCGACCAGCTGCCGAACCGCTGCTGGACCGCATCGAGCGGCAGGTCCAGCACGACCTCGGCAGTGACCGTGCGGAACCGATGACGCAGCGATTCCTGGACGAAGGCAGCCGGATCGGCGAACGGCAGCTCACGTCGGGTGAAGCGGAGTCCGGTGCCCTGGAACCGGCTCATCCGGTCGAGGCGGAAGGTTCGCCAGTCGGCCCGTACAACGTCCCAGCAGACCAGGTACCAGGCGCGCTGGGCCGCGACGACAGACAGTGGTTCGACCTGCCGCTCGGTCTCGGTGCCGTCCGCGACCGTGTAGCGGAACCGGATGCGCTCGGTGTCCCGGCAGGCCAGAGCCAGCTGGCCGAGCATCTCCGGCGACACCGCACCGCCGAGGGGTTGCGTCGGCCGGAGGTGCTCGCCCAGCGCATTCACCCGGCGCCGCAACGCCTTCGGCAGAAGCTGCTCGAATTTGGCGAGCGCCGAGAGAGTCGTCTGCTCGCCGTCGACGAGGCCCTGGGTGGCCGCCAGCCGAAGCCCTACGGCGACCGCCACCGCCTCGTCGTCGGACAGCAGTAGCGGCGGGAGCTGAGATCCGGCCGCCAGCCGGTACCCCCCGCTGATCCCCCTGGTTGCGTCGACCCGGTATCCCAGCTCGCGTAGACGTTCGACGTCGCGGCGCAGCGTCCGCTCGGTGACGCCCAGGCGCCGGGACAGGTCGGCACCGGCCCACTGCCGATGCGTCTGCAACAGACCCAGCAGATCGAGGACGCGACTGGTTGCTCCGGACATTCCTCGATTCTGCCTCCTCCAGCGGACAGGATCTGTCCTGAAGATCGTCGACCGTGTTGGGTGTCCAGACAATCGCTGCACGGTGCGGCCATCATCGAGGAGAACACCATGGAGATGAAGATCGAGGTCCTACCGATCCCGGTGACCGACGTCGACCGGGCGAAGCGGTTCTACGTCGACCAGGTCGGATTCCACGCCGATTTCGATTCCGTGGTCGACGAGAACACCCGCTTCGTGCAGCTGACACCGCCGGGCTCGGCGTGCTCGATCGTGCTGGGCGTCGGTGTCGTCGAGATGGATCCCGGTACCCAGCGGGGAGTGATGATGGTGGTCGCCGATGCTGATGCGGCCCATGCCGAACTCACGGGGCGCGGCGTTGCCGTCAGTCCGATCGCCGAACTCCCGTGGGGACGGTTCGTGTACTTCGCCGACCCGGATGGCAACACCTGGGCGTTGCAGCAACTGCCGCCGCGTTCAGGCTGAGGCGACCTGGTGAGCCTGGGCGTCGATGGCGTCCTGAACGTCCGTGGGGATCGGGCGGCAGGCACATTTCGCCGCGTGCTGCAGGTGCCAGCGCACCCGCTCCTCGATCGGAGCCTTCATGCCGAGGACATGGGCGTCGTGCCAGTCGGTGTTCATGTCGCCCATTCAACGCCCGTGCCCGACCCTGCGCCACCGGACCAGCGCGAGGCGAACGGTCAGCTCGCCGGCGTGCCGGCGACGACGACGAACTCGTTGTAGATGAAAAACTTTCCGGTCCAGCGCGGGAACGGGAAGGAGTACGAGCGCTGTACCTGCAAGCCCAGATCGGCGCACAGCGCGGTCAGTTCGGCAAACCCGGTGAACGCCACGTGGGTGGGATCAGAGGCGTAACCCCGCTCCTGCGGGGTGAAGAACACGACTTTTCCGCCGGGCTTGAGGACCGGTAGGTAGCTGCCCACCACGGTGCGCGCTTCATCACGGGTCAAGTGCTCGATCAGATGCGCGGCCAACAACGAATCGAAGCCGGCCGTCGCGGTCAGCGTCGGATCGGCGAAGAATTCGTCGTCGGTGTAGGCCTCACCGTGACCTCGCGCCGTCGCCACCGAGAACGGGTTGTGGTCGACCCCCACGCTGCCCGCGGGGAGGTAGCTCAGGTTGCGGCCGTTGCCGCAGCCGACGTCGATCGTGCGGCCCATCTTCAGGAAACGCAGATGAAGCTTCCACGGCAGCTGGACGTTGAGGATCTTCTTCCACCGCTTGCCCTGAAGGCGGTCGAGCCGGTCCGCGTAGTCCTTGTCCGCGGTGGACGGCACCGGCTGGGATCGGTCATCGGTGGGGTTCAGGTCGTCGGGCATGCGGGTGATCCTGCCAGCCGACGGCCGATCACACGCCCAACAGGCTTACCTGCCGGGTCACGACAGGTCGGGATGGTGCCGGGCGGCGACATCGGGATGGGCGCGTAAGCGCGACTTCAGCAGGTTCTCCCCGTACGTGCCGAAGATCGGGTTGTCCGGGTCGGCGGTGACCCCCGCAGCCTGACCCGCCAAGGCCGGATCGAGCGGGATGATCGGGATCGTGGCATCCAGGGCCGGGTTGAAGAAGAACGGAATGGAGATCCGGGTGTCGGCCGCCGCCGGCGAGATCACCCGGTGCACCGTCGCTTTCAGGTAGCCGTCGGTCGCGACCTCCAGCAGCTCACCGATGTTCACCACGAAAGCGCCGGGAACCGGTGGAGCGTCGATCCATTCGCCGTCCTTCTCGACCTGCAGTCCGCCCTTGCCCGGCTCGACGAGCAGCAGCGTCAGCACCCCCCCGTCCTTGTGCGCACCGACGCCCTGCCGCGCCTCGGACGTATCGCGGCCCGGGTACTTCACGATCTTGATCAGCACTGACGGGTTGTCGGCGAATGCTGCGTCGAAGACGTCGGGAGCGGCGCCGAGTGAGACCGCCCAGGCTTGGAGCAGCTTCATCCCGATCGCCGAGAGGGTCTCGTCCCAGCGGGTGACCACGTCGCGCAGCTCCGGCAGGGAAGCGGGCCACTGGTTGGGGCCCTCCAGCCGCAGGTAGTCCGGCACGCCGGGGCCCGGTGGCACGGCCGGCCGCTCCGCACCGATGTCGATCTGCTCGCGCCAGTCGACCGCACCCTGCGTGAGCTCGCCACCCACCCGGGTCCAGCCCCGGAAGTGCGGTGAGTTGACGTTCTCGATCGCCCGCTTCTCCGCTTCCGGCAGCCCGAAGAACGCCGCCGCGGTGGAGAGCAACTCGGCCGTCAGCGCCGGGTCGATGCCGTGGCCGACCAGATAGAAGAACCCGAACTCGTGGGTGATTTCGCGGAGCTCGTCGCGGAACGCCGCGGCTTCGACATCGCCGGCATCCAGCCGGGACAGGTCCAGCACGGGGAGGGTGGCCGGAGCGAGGGGTGTCGTCGTTTCGGCCGGTGTCGCAAGGGTCATGGAATCTCCTTCGTCGAGATCCGATGCTACGCAGCCGGCCCGGCAGCCTCACGGTTCGCGATACCGGTCGCGATGAGTGCCCGAGGACGCGGTCGACCGGGGTTTGTCCACAATCTCCCGACATACCCGTCGGGACCCGGGTGGGACTGTCACGATGACCGGGACTGCCATCAGTGGCGTTACGTGACGTAGCGGCGGCAATCTCGATCTGATCACTCGTTCGCTACGTACTTCTGGGCACAACAGGCATACTTTACTCGTCCGCGCGCAGCTGAATGAGTGATAGTCGGCGCTGACGTCAGGACCGCACCCCTCCGGTGCCGGATCGGGACTGGTGAGGAGCGTCGTGGGTGCCGTCATCGGACTGCTGGCCGGACTCGGCCTGCTGCTGATCTGGAGCGCATTCGTCCGCCCGCGGATCAGGACCGTCCCGACCCGTCGCGGTGAGCGTGGCCGCGAGCGGCTCGCCCAGGCCGGCCTCACCGGTGTCACCCCTACCCAACTCGCGCTGCTGCAGGTGCTCGGCGGGGTCATCGTGCTGTCGGTGGTCTTCGTCATCACCCGCTCGCTCGCGGTGTCCGCCGTGTTCAGTGTGTTCGGTGCGATGGTCCCGCGCCTGATGGTCTCCCGATTGCGCACCAAGCGGCAGGCCGAGCTGCGCGAGGTGTGGCCCGAAGTGGTCGACAATCTGACCTCCGGGGTGCGGGCAGGTCTGTCCCTGCCGGAGGCGCTCGCGTCCATCGGTACCCGGGGCCCGGAGGCGATCCGCGAACCGTTCCGCCAGTTCGGCTCCGACTACCGGGCGACCGGACGGTTCAGCGACTCGGTCGACCGACTCAAGGCCGCCCTGTCCGATCCGACCGGGGACCGGGTCTGCGAGTCCCTGCGGGTGGCGCGCGAGGTGGGCGGCACCGACCTCGGGCGGCTGCTGAGCACGCTGTCAGGGTTTCTCCGCGACGATGCCCGCACCCGCAGCGAGTTGCTGGCGCGCCAGTCGTGGTCGGTCAACGCCGCGCGGGTCGCGGTCAGCGCGCCGTGGCTGGTCCTGCTGCTGTTGGCCACCCAGCAGCAGACGCTCGTCGCCTACGACTCCCCCACCGGCGTCGTCATCCTCGGGGCCGGCGCGGCGACGTCGGTGTTCGCCTACCGCCTGATGATGCGTATCGGCCGGCTCCCGGAAGAGCGGCGGGTGCTCCGGTGAACCTGGCCGTGATCGGAGCCATCCTGGGCGCACTGGCCGGACTCGGTCTGCTGCTCGCGATCGCCTCGTCGCCCCCGATGCGTCGCCTCACCCTGGCCGACCGCATCGCCCCCTACCTGGCCGATGCCCCGCCGGCATCCCGGTTGTTGGCCGCACCGGCCCCGACCGGCCCGGCGTCGGTGCTACACCGGATCTCGCTCCCGCTGCTGAAGGACGTCATCCGCCGACTGGACCGGGTCGTCGGCGGTCAGGCCTCGGTACGCCGGCGGCTCGGCTCCCTCAACTCGCCCCTGGGTGTCGAGGACTTCCGGGCCGAGCAGGTCGTCTGGGGCACCCTGGGGCTCCTCGGCGGCGTCGGAGTCGGGATCCTGGCCCTGATCTTCGCGCAGGCCAACCCGGTCGGCGTCGCCGTCCTGGTGCTGCTCTGCGCAGTGGTCGGCGTCCTGGCCCGCGACCAGTGGCTGACCCGCCAGGTGCGTACCCGGGACGCCGAGATCCTCGCGGAGTTCCCCGTCGTCGCCGAGATGCTCGCGTTGGCCGTCACCGCCGGCGAGGGTCCCAGCGGCGCCATCGAACGGGTCACGACCCTGGCCCACGGTCCCCTGGTCCAGCAGCTCGCCGGCATCCTCGCCGACACCCGTTCCGGCACGCCGTTCCTCGAGGCCATCGCCACCGTCCGCGACCGCACCCGCCTCGAGCCCTTCGCCCGGTTCCTGGACGGGATGGCCGTCGCCATCGAACGGGGCACCCCGCTCGCGGACGTCCTACGGGCTCAAGCCGCAGACGTTCGCGCGCTGTCGAAACGTCAGCTGATGGAAGCCGGCGGGCGCAAAGAGATCGGGATGATGGTCCCCGTCGTGTTCCTGGTGCTGCCGATCACCATCATCTTCGCCCTCTATCCCGGCCTCGTCGCCATCACCACCGTCGCGGGCTGACATGCCCCGCACCCACCGGAAGGAACACCCATGATCGACCGAGCCCACACCGCTCTCACCCGGCTGACGCTCACTCTGCTCGCCGTCCTGAGCTCCTTGCACGTGCACACCTCGGAAGAACGGACGGATGGCCACCGGGACCGCGGCGACGTTCCCGGCTGGGTGATGATCACCCTGATGACGGCCATCGTGGTGGTCGGGTTGTTGGCCGTTTTCCGGGGTCAGGTCACCGAGGCCGTGCGCAGTGCCTTCAACTCCATCCAGTGACGCGCCGGCGATGGTCCGCCGATGTCGGGACGACGAGGATGCCGACCGCGGCTCGGCGGTGGCCGAGTTCGCGATGGTCAGCGTGGTGGTCATCTTGTTGTTCTTCGCCGTTGTCCAGGGTTGCTTCTGGATCTACACCCGCCACGTCCTGACGTCAGCGGCGGCCGAGGCCGCGAGATATGCGGGCTTGGCGCAGGTTTCGACGTTCGACGTGACTGCCCGGGTCGCCGACCAGCTCGGCGACGGCATCATCGGCGGCACCCGCGGCAGCTTACGTTGCACCGCGTCCGGCACGGCACTGATGACCGAGGTGCGCTGCACGGTGGCCGCGCCAGGTCTGGTGGGCCTTCTCGACGGGGTGCTGCCCGACGTCGTCGCGGTCGGCCATGCCGCGCGGGAGGGGCTCGTGGCATGACGCGGGGATCGAGTTGCCCGCGGCCCCGGCGCGAGGCCGACGACGGTCGCGCGGTCCTCGAGTTCATCGTGCTCGGCGTCCTGGTGATGCTGCCGGTGCTCTACATCGCGATGTCGTTGCTGACCGTGCAGGCCACCACCTTCGCCGCCGCCCAGTCCGCCCGCGACGCCGCTCGGCTGCTGGACAACGCCGTGAGCGTCAGTTCCGGTGAATCCGTCGCGCTCGCCGCGGCCCGTCAGACGCTGACCGACCAGAACCTGCCCGACACCGACGTCCGGCTGCACTATGTGGCGACCGGCACCGACTGCGGCACCGCCCCCCGTCAGCGACCGGATCTGACGCCCGGAGCGGTGTTCGACGTCTGCGTCACCGTGCCGCTGGTGCTTCCGCTGCTCCCTGCCGACCTCACCGCCGCCAACACCGTGACCGGGGTCTTCACCCTGCACGTCGGGGAGTTCCGCGAACGGCGCTGAAACCGTCAGATCAGCGCGGATCAGATCAACGAGCTGGGCACCTTGTCCTGCTGCCGCCGGGCGTAGACGACCGTGCCGACGAGGAACAGGCCACCCAGGATCAGCAGGATCGCCGACAGGGTGTTCACGAACGGCAGGTCCACCCCGGCCAGCGCGAGGATGCCGCCGCCCGCCAGACCCAGCGCGCACACCAGGGCCACGCCGGCCTTGATCTTGTTGTCCCGAACCTCCTTGACGCCCTGCTGCGCCTTGTCCTTGGCGTAATCCAGCGGCCGCTTCGCCCAGTCGAAGCGGGTCGCGAGCAGCGCCAGCCCCGCTGCGATCAGGACGAAACCCGGTCCGGGGAGCACCAACAGCGCGACACCGGCGATCAGCAACACCGCGCCCAGCGTGACCGATACGGCCGTCTTCATCGTTCTCCCCGGGTGGATAGACCTTCTCTCCAGGTCGGATACCCATGATCGGCCCTGACCAGCGCAGATCGGCGGCGACGCCCGACCGCGTAGACTCACTCGACGTGCATCCCGACGATTCCGCAGACCTCAAAGCCCTCGACACCACGCTGACCAGCATCGAAACGGCGCTGGACGTGGACGCCATGGGCACAAGGATCGCGGAGCTGTCGGAACAGGCCAGCGCCCCGGATCTGTGGAACGACCTGGACAACGCGCAGAAGATCACCTCAGCGCTGTCGCACACCCAGGCCGAACTCAAGCGGGTCAAGGATCTCCGCTCCCGGCTCGACGATCTCGACGTGCTGTACGAGTTGGGCGACGAAGACCCGGACACCCTCGAGGAGGCCCGGGGCGAGGCGAAAGCTCTGCACCACGACATCGAGGCTCTCGAGGTCCGCACCCTGTTGTCGGGTGAGTACGACATTCGCGACGCACTGGTCACCATCCGGTCCGAGGCCGGCGGTGTGGACGCGGCCGACTTCGCCGAAATGCTGCAACGGATGTACCTGCGCTGGGCCGAGCGTCACCACTACTCGACCGAGATCTACGAGACCTCCTACGCCGAAGAGGCGGGGATCAAGTCCACCACCTTCGAGGTCAAGGCGCCGTACGCCTACGGAACGTTGTCGGTCGAGCAGGGCACCCACCGGCTCGTCCGCATCTCCCCGTTCGACAACCAGGGCCGCCGCCAGACATCGTTCGCCGGCGTCGAGGTGCTACCGGTCGTCGCGTCCACCGACGCCGTCGAGATCGACGAGAAGGAGCTGCGCGTCGACGTCTATCGCTCCTCGGGCCCCGGCGGTCAGGGCGTCAACACCACCGACTCCGCGGTCCGGATCACCCACCTGCCCACCGGCATCGTGGTCTCCTGCCAGAACGAACGCTCGCAGATCCAGAACCGCGCCTCGGCGATGACGGTGCTGCAGTCCAAACTGCTGGAGCGCCGCCGCCAGGAGGAGAAAGCCACCATGGACGCCCTCAAGGACGGCGGCAACTCGTGGGGCAATCAGATGCGCTCCTACGTGCTGCACCCCTATCAGATGGTCAAGGACCTCCGGACCAACTTCGAGGTCGGAAACCCGGCCGCAGTCTTTGACGGCGACATCGACGGATTCGTCGAAGCCGGGATCCGCTGGCGTCGGAGCAACGAGCAGAACTGATCCGCGCGCCCGTCCCACCCCACGCCGGTGGACAGCTTTTTTTGACTCGATCCAAATAAGGGACGAGAGTGCTCCTCGTGACCACGGCGCAGGAGTTCCCCGACATGTTGCGCCGCGCCGCGTTGCGCGTGACCCGGCCCCGGCTCGCCGTGCTGGATGCGGTGCACCTGAACCCACATCTGGACACCGACGGAATCGTCGGCACGGTTCGCCGCACCTTCCCCGACGTGTCCCGCCAATCGGTCTACAACTCGCTGCACGCGCTCACCGAAGCCGGATTGGTGCGCCGGATCCAGCCCGCCGGCTCGGTGGCTCGCTACGAGACCCGGGTCGGTGACAACCATCACCACATGGTCTGCCGGGCGTGCGGCGTCATCCTCGACGTCGACTGCGCGATCGGTACGGCGCCCTGCCTGACCGCCTCCCACGACCACGGCTTCGCGATCGACGAAGCCGAGGTCATCTACTGGGGCCGCTGCCCCGAATGTGTCACCACCACTCCCCGACCCACCTGATTCGCCAGCCTCGAAAGGACTCCTGTGACCCAGAGCATCACCGAGAACCACAACGCCAAGGTCGGCGACATGCAGTCCGCCGACAGCGAAGCCGTCTGTCCCGTCGCGACCGTCGGCCCTCGCAACCACCCGACCGAGGGGGCCGGCAACCGTGACTGGTGGCCGAACCAGCTCAACCTCAAGATCCTGCGCAAACACCCCGCCTCCGCGAACCCGATGGGCGCGGACTTCGACTACGCCGCCGCCTTCAACTCCGTGGATCTCGACGAACTGGCCGCCGACGTCGACGCCATGCTGACCACGTCGAAGGACTGGTGGCCGGCGGACTTCGGCCATTACGGCCCGTTCATGATCCGGATGGCGTGGCACAGCGCGGGCACCTACCGCGTGAGTGACGGTCGTGGTGGGGCTGGTGCCGGCATGCAGCGCTTCGCTCCGCTGAACAGCTGGCCGGACAACGGCAATCTCGACAAGGCTCGGCGCCTGTTGTGGCCGGTCAAGAAGAAGTACGGCCGAACCGTGTCCTGGGCCGATCTGATGATCTTCACCGGCAACCGCGCCCTGGAGACGATGGGCTTCACGACCTTCGGCTTCGCCGGTGGTCGCCCAGACGTCTGGGAGCCCGACGAAGACGTCTACTGGGGCCCGGAGCAGACCTGGCTCGGCGACGAGCGGTACGCCGGTGACCGCGATCTCCAGAACCCGCTGGCCGCGGTCCAGATGGGCCTGATCTACGTCAATCCGGAAGGCCCGAACGGCGTTCCCGAGGCGCTGGGATCGGCCCGCGACATCCGCGAGACGTTCGCCCGGATGGCCATGAACGACGAAGCGACCGTCGCCCTGATTGCGGGTGGTCACACGTTCGGCAAGACCCACGGCGCGGCCGACCCGGCGCAGTACGTCGGTGCCGAGCCCGAGGGCGCGGCGATCGAAGAGCAAGGACTGGGCTGGAAGCAGACCTTCGGCAGCGGCAAGGGTCGTGACGCCATCACCAGCGGACTCGAGGTGACCTGGAACTCCACGCCGACCCAATGGGACAACAGCTACCTGGCGAACCTGTTCGACTTCGACTGGGAGCTGACCAAGAGCCCGGCCGGCGCACACCAGTGGCAGCCGGTCGGCGGGGCCGGCGCCAACACGGTTCCCGACCCCGAGGACGGCACCCTGAACCGTCCCCCGACGATATTGACCTCGGACCTGGCGCTACGGGTGGATCCGGTCTACGAGAGAATCTCGCGCCGTTTCCTCGCCCATCCCGATGAGTTCGCGGACGCCTTCTCGCGCGCCTGGTTCAAGTTGACGCACCGCGACATGGGGCCGATCCAGCGCTATCTCGGACCGCTGGTGCCCGCCGAGACGCTCATCTGGCAGGACCCGGTGCCTGCCCTGGACCACGCTGTCGTCGGTGAAGCGGAGATCGCTGCGCTCAAGGCGCAGGTCCTGGATTCCGGGCTCTCGATCGGGCAGCTCGTCTCCACCGCGTGGGCCTCGGCCTCGACCTTCCGGGGCAGCGACAAGCGCGGCGGCGCCAACGGTGCCCGTATCCGGCTCGAGCCGCAGCGCGACTGGGAGGCCAACGATCCGGACACCCTGGCGCAGGTGCTGCGCACGCTGGAGAACATCCAGCAGACGTTCAACGCCGACGGTGACTCGACGGTGTCGCTGGCCGATCTCATCGTGCTGGCCGGGTCCGCCGCGATCGAGAAGGCGGCCGCGGCAGCTGGTCACCAGGTGACCGTGCCGTTCACGCCCGGCCGCACGGACGCGTCGCAGGAACAGACCGACGTGGCGTCGTTCGCCCCACTCGAGCCCAAGGCCGACGGCTTTCGCAACTATTTCGGCAAGGGCAACCTGCTGCCGGCGGAGTTCCTGCTCGTCGACCGGGCCAACCTGCTCACCGTGAGCGCGCCCGAGATGACCGTCTTGGTCGGTGGTCTCCGCGTGCTGGAGGCCAGCGCGCAGCAATCGTCGCTGGGGGTGCTGACCACGACTCCCGGTGTGCTGACCAACGACTTCTTCGTGAACCTGCTCGACATGGGGATCACCTGGACCGCGTGGGCCGAAGACCCGGACACCTTCGAGGCGCGGAACACCGCCGGCGCTGTGGTGTGGACCGGCAGCCGCTCCGACCTGGTGTTCGGCTCCAACTCGGAGCTGCGGGCGCTCGCGGAGGTCTATGCCAGCGACGACGCGACGGAGAAATTCGTGACCGATTTCGTGGCCGCTTGGGCGAAGGTCATGGACCTCGACCGGTTCGATCTCGGGTGACATCCGGCTGACGGACGCCCGGATGGCCGTGGAGCCGATACTGCTTCCATGACCCAGAGCATCCGCACCTTCGTCGAGGCCGCTCGTGCGGTCGCGAGAGTCGTCGAGGCCGTCCCACCTGACGCGTGGGACGGCCCCGGCCTCGGCGACTGGACCGTGCGCGACCTGGTCGGTCACACCAGTCGCGCTCTCATCACGGTGGTCGACTACCTCGCCCGTCCGGTGGCCGCGGAGGTGATCGAGTCAGCCGCCGCGTATCTGGTCGCCGTCTCCGGCGGTACCGTCGACGCGCAGACGGTCGCCGAGCGCGGTCGCCAGGCCGGACGTGACCTGGGCGAGTCTCCTGCGACCCGGTTCGGGCAGCTGTCGGGCGAGGCGATCCAGGCCGCCGAGGTCACGGATCCCGATCTGGTCGTGCATACAGTCTTCGGCGGCATGCGGGTGGCGACCTACCTACAGACGCGCACGTTCGAGCTGTGCGTCCACGGGCTCGACATCGCCTGCTCCGCAGAAGTACCGATCGCCCTGCCCCCAGCGGCGCTCGAAGCGACCTGCCGGCTGGCCGCGACCACCGCGGTCCGGTTGGGACGAGGGGGTGGACGTGCTGATGGCGCTCACCGGCCGGCGCGAGCTACCCCGGCCCTTCAGCATCTTCTAGGCAGACCCGTGCCACCGGGTTATCAGCTGAGTGCGTGTGCGTGGGGTGGGTGCGTGGGGGTGGGGGTGGTGAACGCATAAAGGAGGGGCCCCGTGGTGGGGGCCCCTCCTTGAATGTGTGTTCGGCAGTGTCCTACTCTCCCACACCCTGGCGGGTGCAGTACCATCGGCGCTGTAGGGCTTAGCTTCCGGGTTCGGGATGGGACCGGGCGTTTCCCCTACGCTATGGCTGCCGTAACG
>JBDSLP010000055.1:0-5747 GCA_039916325.1 Nakamurella sp.
ACCTGGCGACTCGCCCAGGAGGAGATCTTCGGGCCGGTGCTGGTGGCCATCCCGTGGACCGACCGCGACGAGGTCATCCGGATGGCCAACGACTCGACCTACGGTCTCGGCGCCTACATCTGGTCGCACAACCTCACTGACGCACTTGACACCGCGCACCGGATCGAGTCCGGCTGGGTGCAGGTCAACCAGGGCGGCGGACAGGTCATCGGCCAGTCCTACGGCGGCTACAAGGCCAGCGGGTTCGGCCGCGAGTTCTCCATCGAAGGCGCCCTGGAGAGCTTCAGCCAGATCAAGCAGATCAACGTCAAGCTCGGCTGACCGGGCCGCCCGGGCGCAGAACGCCACTCTTTCGGCGTGGGAATGACCGGATTCCGGTGATTTCCACGCCGAAAGTCGGAGTTGTCAGCCGCCGAAGGCGATACCGGCATCTTCGAACTTGCCCCCGGTGGGGACGTTGTCGATGTCGGTGGCCGCCGGCGACGAGACCGCGGCCTCGGTGGCGGCGGAGAAACTCGGAGCGATGACGGCCGGATCGATCGTCATCACCGCGTAGCCGGCGACCGCCCCGGCACCGAAACCGGGGGCGAAGATCCTCACCGGGCTGTCGATCACGCCGGCGGTCACCGCGTCGGCAATGGCGATCGGGATGGACGCCGACGAGGTGTTGCCCATGGTCTCGATGTTGAAGAACAGCTTGTCCGCCGAGAGCCCCGACGCCGCAGCCAGTTTCAGCACCATCGTCTTGTTCGCCTGGTGCGGCACCACCAGCTCGACGGTGTTCCACGCCGACGCCTCTACCCCGCCCGGGTCCGGCAGTGCCTTCAACTCGTCGATCATCTGACCGAGATAGCGGCCGGCCAGGTCCTTCACCTCGGGGCCGAAGACGGTGATGTTGTTGTCGAACGCCGGGTTCGGCCAGATGATGGAGTTCACCTGGCTGAACGGACCGCTCGCGTAGGTCTGCAGCAGGTCGATGTCGCCCTTCTCACCGGGCGGAGCCGGCGCGATGACCATCGCCGCGGCCCCGTCGCCGAAGATCATCCGGGAGGGTCGGACGGTGCCGATCTTGTCGGAGAACTTCTCTCCGCACACCAGCAGCACCGGGCGCTCGACCTCCTGGAGCAGCCGTACGCACTCCGAGAGCCCGTACGCCAGCCCCGCACAGGCGGCGACCATGTCCACCGACGAATGGGTCTGGTAGATGCCCAACTGTCCGGACAGCCAGGTCGCCATCGACGGCATCATCCGGTGGCTGGTGCACGAGCAGAAGATCACCGCCCCGATCTCCTCGGCCTTGCGTCCGGAGTGCTTCAGCGCCGCCACCGCCGCGTCCAGGGCGATCTCGCTGAGATCGCGGGCGGTGTACATCCGAGACTCGATACCCGTCTTGGAGCTGATGTCGTGAGCGCTCATCGGCGACCAGCAATAGGCCGCGTTACGAATGAGATCTTCGTTGCTGCAGACGATTTCGCCCTTCACGACGGCCAGTGCCTCGATCTTGGGCAGCACAGCATACTTCTTGCGCACGTCGGTCGGCGGGTAGGGCCGAATCGGTTGCACCGACGGGGCCGCGGTCTGCTTGGTGACCGGAGCGGGGTCGCCGGGCTTCTTCATCCGGTTGATGAAGCGCAACACATCCAGGGTCCGCGGGCGGAAGGTGACGACGATGTCGTCGTCGTCGAGTTCGCCGACCGCCTTCAGCACGACCTTGGAGCGGTCCCACGGGTACTGGTTGTGCAGCACCATCGCCCAGCGCTGTAGCGCCTCCAGCTCGGGGACATCGTCGTGGCAGTCGACGATGTCGTCGAAGCTGTGCGTGCCGTAGTCCGGGTCGTAGTCCTGCAGCACCAGGGTCAGCGACGTCGGATCCAGCAGCGCCTCGGCCACCGTCGGCTTGACCGAGGGCAGCTTCGTCGCGTCGTGGGTCCGGTTGCCGAACACATCGAATAGGTCACGCCAGATGGCGTCCTCGGCGTCACCGTCCCAGGTCGGGCCGAGCTCGCGGTAGGCCCGGTCGACGGCGCTGACCTTGGCCTCGCGGTCACGCCAGTGCGCCACGATAGGGATGAAGAAGTCGTCCCGGTTGCGGGGGGCGTCGCGCCACCGGACCGGCTGCTTGTCGTACATGGTCATGGCGAATCGGTTGACCCAGAACAGGTTCAACGCCACGTCTCGCATCAGTTCGTAGCGCGACGCGTACTGCCCGCTCTCGATGCGGGCCTGGATCTCGGTGCCCTTGGGCGCCTTGGTCTCGAAGTCGCGCCGGATCACCCCGTCCAGCTGGGCCTCGGTCTCGATCACCGAGAAGTCCAGGTCGGGCAGGAAGTTGGACGGGAACACGAGCCGTCCATGTTGGTTCACGACGAAGGGCTGCACGGGCATTCTCCTAGCGGTCGAGCGCCCTGCAGCCGTCGGGGGCCCGATCGGAGTGGGTCTCCGATGAGCTGTCGGACAACGGCGTCAGGCGATCAGTGAGGGTCTCGTTCGAGGGCTCTCCGGGGTGTTGCCCACCCAGTATGGGCGGTGAGCGCGGACCGCGCGGGCTGGGACCGCGCTCATCGCCGGTTCGACCCACGGTGGCCCGGGCCCGGCGCGTCGGATGCGGAACCGGGCCGGCTCCGGTGCGTATCCGGTCAGCCCGCGGTCGGCGCCGGGGCCGGGTAGAACGGCAACCGCGGGTCGACGGACTGGTGGGCCCAGGTGCCGCGGACCCAGCCGTGATCGGGGTCGTCGCAGATCTTCCAGGCCCGGGTCGGCTCCGGCCCGGCCATCACGTTCAGGTAGTACATGTCGTGGCTCGGCGAGGCGATGGACGGCCCGTGCCAGCCGTGCGGGATCAGCACGGCGTCGCCGTCACCGACCTCCTCGAGCACGTCGATCGGACGTTCCTCGGTGCCGTAGACCCGCTGGAACCCAGCGCCCTTCCCAGCCGCGGCGACGGCGGTATCAGGGGCGTGCGAGCGGAAGCGGTAGTAGTAGATCTCCTCCAGCGACGACTCGCCCTCGGAGGTCTCGTCGTGCTTGTGCGGCGGGTAGGACGACCAGTTGGCGGCCGGCGTGATGACCTCGCAGGCGATCAGCTTGCCGGTGTCGAATGCGCCTGGGGTGCCGAAGTTGTTGACCTGTCGGCTGCACGAGCCGGCCCCGCGCAGCTCGACCGGGACCCCGGACGCCGGCCCGTAACGGAACGGCAGTAGCTCGTCGGTGACCGCACCCGGCAGCGCGAAGGTGCCGCCATCGACGCTCGTGACCTCGACGGCCTCGGCGATCGGCAGGTAGGCGAAGTCGGTGACGCCGTCGAACACGCTCTTCCGACCGGCCAGGTCGAACCTTTCGCTGTTGATCCGCACGCTGCACGCGCCCGAGAGCGGCAGCAGGATCATCTCCTCGATGCCGGTCTCGAACGGGACGGTGTGACCGGCGGAGATCGTGAGCACCCGCAGGCTGGAGTAACCCCAGTGCGCGCCCTCCGGAGTGATGACCAGCTCGAACGGACCAGCCTGCGTACTGCCGGCAGGGACGAAGTGTGCGTCGGACATGGGGTGACCTCGCTGTCGGTCGCTCACGCGGACGGATCGCCGTCCCGGGGTGCGCTGCGCCGACGGCAATCGGCGGACAGACGATGGTGAGCGAATTCACGCCTGTCAAGAGGTTGTTCGTACATACTGTCATCCGTGCAGCATTGTCGCCATACTGAGGCGGTCGGTGCGCCGGCACCGACGACGTGGAAGCGGAGGATCCGACGATGACCGACCTGGTGATCGATCTCGATCGGTCGAGCCCCATACCGCTGTACTTCCAGGTCGCCCAGGAGCTCGAGAAGGCCATCACCACCGGGCAACTCGGCCCCGGTGCCAAGTTGCCCAACGAGATCAGCCTGGCCGGCCAATTCGGCCTCAGCCGGCCCACCATGCGCCGCGCCATCCAGGAGCTGGTCGACAAGGGTCTGCTGGTCCGCAAGCGTGGCGTCGGTACCCAGGTGGTGCACGGCGAGGTGAGTCGCCCCGTCGAGCTGACCAGTCTCTTCGACGACCTGAGCCGCAACGGGCAGGCGCCACGCACCACGCTGCTCACCCGTGAGGTCATCCCGGCCGACGAGCAGATGGCGCGACACCTCGACATCCCGGCCGGGAAGTCGATACTTCACCTGCGGCGGCTGCGCTTCGCCAACGGTGAGCCGCTGGCCATCATGGAGAACTTCCTCCCCGAGGACCTTGCCGACCTGCCCGAGAAGGACCTCGAGGCGCGCGGTCTCTACCAGATGATGCGCAGCCGCGGCATTCACATCCGGGTCGCCAAGCAGCGCATCGGCGCTCGCACCGGCACGACCGAGGAGTGCCGGCTGCTCACCGAGCGGCGCGGGAGCCCGCTGCTGACGATGGACCGCTCGACCTACGACGACTCGGGCCGCACCGTCGAGTGGGGACATCATGTCTACCGTGCGAGCCAGTACTCCTTCGCGGTCACGCTGGTCGATCACTGAGCTCGCCGGCCGACGGCGCGGGCGGAGAACTCCTGGCCCCGACAGGTGACACCCGGCGCGGGCCGGCTGACCGGGCGGTCGCCTCACGTGGACGCGGACGCTTCCGGTCCGCTGTACTACGGCGATGACCCACGAGCCACGGCTGTCGCCGGCCCGGACCGGCGCCCTGCTCGCGGTCGCCTCGATGAGCTGCGTGCAGCTCGGACTCGCGGCGTCGGTCGGCCTGTTCGACCGGCTCGGCTCCGCCGGAACCGCCTGGCTGCGGCTGGCCTGGGCCGGCGTGGTGTTGTTCGTCCTGCTCAGACCGTGGCGGATCCGGATCAGCCGGTCGTCGTTGCTGGTCTGCATCACCCTGGGCCTGGTCACCGCGACACTGACTGTGCTGTTCATGGCGGCCGTCGAACGCCTGCCGCTGGGGACGGCGAGCGCGCTGGAGTTCCTCGGGCCGCTCGCCGTGGCCGTGGTCCGGGGCCGCGCGGCCGGTCGGTGGTGGGCGTTGGTGGCTGCGGTCGGGGTTCTCGCACTGACCGAACCCTGGCGCGGTGACGCGGACCTGGTCGGGGTGCTGCTGGCGCTCGGTGCGGGGGCCTGCTGGGCGGCCTACATCCTCCTGACCCAGCGCGCCGCGGACGAGGTCACCGGGCTCAACGCCCTGGCCATCTCGATGCCGGTGGCCGGACTGGCGGCCTCGGCGGTCATCGCACCGGGTGTCGTCGGGCGGCTGGACCTGGGGCTGGTCGCGATCGGACTCGGCCTCGCGCTGCTGCTGCCGGTGATCCCGTTGAGCTTCGAGCTGCTGGCGCTACGGCGGTTGACCGCCGCGTCGTTCGGCACCCTGATGAGCCTCGAACCGGCGCTGGCGGTCATGGTGGGACTGGTGTTGCTGCACCAGGTCCCCGGGTTCTGGTCACTGACCGGAGTGCTGTTCGTCGTCGCAGCCGGTATCGGCGCGGAGCGGACGGGTGCACGGCCGGACGTCTCCACGCGCTGACGAGCCAACGACCGACTTTGTCCGATTGTTCTGCCCAATCGTGATGATGTCCCGGGCAACGTTTCCGACCGCTCGGCAGTCTTCGGCGACTCGAGCGCCATCCTCAGGCGGCGCGGGCCTTGTCCAGCAGCGGCGAGACGGCGGCAGCCAGTGCCCACAGCTCGTCGAGCAGGGTGGCTGCGGCCCTGTCCTGGTCGGCGGTGCCCACGAAGGTGCCGTCCTCGATCTGGCGGTGCGGGCCGGCGAGGGCGACGGCGGCGACCGTCGGAT
>JBDSLP010000056.1:0-10009 GCA_039916325.1 Nakamurella sp.
GGCTCCTGCCGACTTCGTACCCCTGCGCCTTGAGGAACGTGAAGACCATCCCCCCGCCGATGAGCAGCCGGTCGGCCTTGCCCAGCAGGTTGTCGATGACACCGAGCTTGTCGGAGACCTTCGAGCCGCCGAGCACGACGATGTAGGGCCGCGCGGGGTCCTCGGTGAGCCGCCGCAGGACATCGATCTCCGCGGCGACCAGGCCACCCATGGCGTGCGGCAGCCGCTGCGCGACGTCGTACACGGACGCCTGCTTGCGGTGTACGACGCCGAAGCCGTCGCTCACGAACACGTCGGCGAGCTCCGCGAGCTGGTCGGCGAAGGCGCCGCGCACGGCGTCGTCCTTGCTGGTCTCGCCCTCGTTGAAGCGGACGTTCTCCAGCAGGGCTACCTGGCCGTCCTGCAGGGCGTCCACGACCCGGTGCGCCGACTCCCCGACCGTGTCCTCGGCGAACGTGACGTCGGCGCCGAGCAGCTCACCGAGCCGCTCGGCGACGGGACGAAGGGAGTACTGAGGGTCCGGTGAGCCCTTCGGCCGCCCGAGGTGCGCGGTCACGACGACGCGGGCGCCGGCCTCGGAGAGCCGGCTGAGGGTGGGCACGCTCGCACGGATCCGGCCGTCGTCAGTGATCCGGCCGTCCTCGAGCGGCACGTTGAGGTCTGAGCGGACCAGGACACGTCGTCCCCTCAGGTCCCCGAGCCGGGCGAGCCGGTCGTCGAGCTGCTCCACCGGGTCAGAGGCTCTTGCCGACGAAGGTGATCAGGTCGGCCAGCCGGTTGGAGTAGCCCCACTCGTTGTCGTACCAGCCGACGACCTTGACCATGTTGCCGTCCAGCACCAGGGTCAACGGGGAGTCGAAGGTGACCGAGACCGGCGCACCGACGATGTCGCTGGAGACGATCGGGTCGGTCGAGTAGGCGATGTACGGCGCCAGCGGGCCGCTGGTGGCGGCGGCCTTGAACGCGTCGTTGACCTCGTCCACGGTCACGCTCCTGGCCAGCTCGACGGTCAGGTCGGTGACCGAGCCGTCCATCACCGGAACGCGCAGCGCGTAACCGTGCAGCTTGCCCTTCAGCTCCGGCAGCACCAACGCGGTGGCCTTGGCCGCACCGGTGGAGGTCGGGATGATGTTCTGCGCGGCCGCGCGGGCGCGGCGCAGGTCCGAGTGGGGGAAGTCCAGGATGACCTGGTCATTGGTGTACGCGTGGATCGTGGTCATCAGACCCTTGACGATGCCGAAGTTCTCCTGCAGCACCTTGGCCATCGGGGCCACGCAGTTGGTCGTGCAGGAAGCGTTGGACAGGATCGTCTGGCTGCCGTCGTACTTCTCGTCGTTCACACCCATCACGACGGTGAGGTCCTCGCCGGTCGCGGGTGCGGAGATGATGACCTTCTTCGCACCACCCTCGAGGTGCTTGCGGGCGGCGTCGGCCTTGGTGAAGTGGCCGGTCGACTCGATGACGATGTCGACCCCCAGCTCGGCCCACGGCAGCTTGGCGGGGTCGCGCTCGGCCAGCGCCTTGATGGACTTGCCGTTGACGATGATCTCGCCCTCGGTGAAGCTCACGTCGTAGGGCAGCTTGCCCAGGATGGTGTCGTACTTCAGCAGGTGGGCGAGCGTCTTGTTGTCGGTGAGGTCGTTGACCGCGACGATCTCGACGTCGTGGTCGAGCTGGTCAAGGGCCCGCCACAAGTTGCGGCCGATCCGGCCGAAGCCATTGACACCAATCTTCACAGTCACGTGCAGTCCTGCCCTTCGGTTGTGCCGGTCACGGAAAAGGAGATGCCGGCTCGAATCTCAGAGGTCAATCGGTCCAGAAACACTCGGACGTGTCTGGCAAGGGAACTCTACCCACTGTGCGTGGGCCCGGCTCGACCGGATCGTGCCCTGGGACACCGCGGCGCCGATCGGGGTCAGCTGTCCCAGCCGATCGGGGTCAGCTGTCCAACATGTCGGCGGTGACGGCCGATTCGGTGTCCGGAATGCCGTCCTCCTGAGCGCGTTTGTCCGCCATGGTGAGCAGCCGACGGATCCGGCCGGCGATGGCGTCCTTGGTCATCGGCGGGTCGGCCAGCTGACCGAGCTCCTCCAGCGACGCCTGGCCGTGCTCGATCCGCAACTTGCCCGCCTCGGCCAGATGGTCGGGAGCCTCCTCGCCGAGGATGTCGAGCGCCCGCTCGACCCGTGCCGACGCGGCGACGGCGGCCCGTGCCGAACGCCGCAGATTGGCGTCGTCGAAATTGGCCAACCGATTCGCCGTGGCCCTGACCTCCCGGCGCAGCCGGCGATCCTCCCAGGTCAGTACGCAGGTGTGGGCACCGAGCCGGGTGAGCATGGTGGCGATGGCGTCACCGTCCCGGACGACCACGCGGTCGGCGCCCCGCACCTCGCGGGCCTTCGCGACGACACCCAGTCGGCGGGCCGCGCCCACCAGCGCGAGGGCGGCCTCCGGACCCGGGCAGGTCACCTCCAGGGAGGCGGAGCGCCCGGGCTCGGTCAGTGAGCCGTGAGCCAGGAAGGCGCCGCGCCAGGCGGCCTCGGCATCGGACACCGAGCCCGAGACGATCTGCGACGGCAGGCCCCGGACCGGTCGCCCACGGAGGTCCAGCAGACCGGTCTGCCGGGCCAGCGAGTCGCCGCCGGCCACCACCCGGACCACGTAGCGGGTGCCCTTACGGATCCCGGAGGCGGCCAGCACCTGGACGTCGACGTGGTGCCCGTACAGCTCACCGATCTCCTTGCGGACCCGGCGCGCCACCGCCCCGGTGTCCAGCTCGGCCTCGACGATGACCCGTCCCGCGACGATGTGCAGTCCGCCCGCGAAGCGGAGCACGGTCGAGACCTCGGCCTTGCGTGCGGACACCTTGGTGATCACCACCCGGCTCAACTCGTCCTTCACGTCGGCAGTCATCGCCATGCCGGCTTCCTTTCGTCTGCGCTCGTCATCTGTCCTACCCCACCCGTGTCCCGATCTCCCCGCCGGCGCCGGTCGGGCCGGCGGCCACCCCGCCGCGTCCGGTCCGCCGCGCCACGGCCGCGTCGATGACCGGTGCCATCGCCGACGCCAGCGCCACCGGGTCGTGGCGGGGCGCCCCGGACGGATCCGCCACCGGAGCGACGACCAGCTCGGCACCGGCCCGACGCACCGCCCGGGCGAGTCGCTGCGGGAGGACAACCGCCCCAGTGTGGGCCAGAACGGTGTCGATACGAAAATCCGGCGCATAGCGAACGAGGACGTCCAGGTGCTGTTCCTGGGAGAAATTGTCAGTCTCGCCAGGTTGCGGCTCCAGGTTGAGCACCACCACCCGACGGGCTTCCGTCTGGCTCAGTGCGGCGGCCAGATCGTGCAACAGCAGATGAGGCAGCACACTGGTCAGCCAGGACCCCGGGCCCAGTGTGACGACGTCGGCGTCGGCGATCGCGGCCACCGCCTCACGACAGGCCGGGGCCAGCGCGGGTTCGACGAAGATGCGCTGCACCGTCCCGGGCGTGGTGGCCACCGCGACCTGACCGCGGATCTGCCGGACTTCCGTCGGGTCCTCGTCGAGGCCGGTCACGTCGGCGACGATGTCCAACGGATGGCGCGACATCGGCAGCACCCGGCCGCGGGCGGCCAGCAGGGCGCCCGCCGCGTCCAGGGCGACCACCGGGTCGCCGGTGACCTCCATCAGACCGACGAGCAGCAGGTTGCCGACCGGATGACCGGCCAGTACCCCGGAGCCGGCGAACCGGTGCTGGAACGTCCGGCCCCAGAGTGCGCCGTCCTCGTCGTCGCGGCTGAGTGCGCCGAGCGCCATCCGCAGGTCGCCCGGTGGGACCATCGTGGGCATCTCACGGCGTAGTCGACCCGACGATCCGCCGTCGTCGGCCACCGTCACCACCGCCGTGATGTCGACATCGAGTCGGACCAGGGCCCGCAGCATCGCGTACAGCCCGTGGCCGCCGCCGAGGGCGACCACCCGGGGACGGCCCGGTCGCCGGGTGCCGTTCTGTGGCGCCGGCGCCGCTGTCATTCGCGTCCCAGGTCGCGGTGCACGACCTTGACGGCGAGGTCACCGGAGGCGAGCCGCCGGGCCAGCTCCTCGGCGGTGGCCACGCTGCGATGTTTCCCGCCGGTGCAGCCGACCGCCAGGGTCAGGTACTTCTTGCCCTCCCGCAGGTAACCCCCGGAGATCAGATCGAACATCTCCACGTACCGGTCCAGGAAGTCTGCCGCGCCCTCCTGGGTCAGCACGTAGTCGCGGACGTCGGCGTCCAGCCCGGTGTGTTCGCGCAGCTCCGGGATCCAGAACGGGTTCGGCAGGAAGCGCATGTCGATGACCAGATCGGCGTCCAGCGGCAGCCCGTACTTGTAGCCGAAGGACACCAGGGTGAGTGTCGTCCGGCGGGGGGCGGTGGTGAACTGCTTCTCCACCACGGCGCGCAGGTCGTGCACCGACAGCTCGGAGGTGTCGACGATGACCTCGGCGACCTCCCGGAGCGGACCCAGCAGGGCGCGCTCGGCGGCCAGCCCGTCGGTCAACCGCCCGCCGCGCTGCAGCGGGTGCTCGCGACGGTTCGCCTCGTAGCGGCGGATCAGGACGGGGTCGGACGCCTCCAGATACAGCACCCGTGGCCGGTAGCCGCGACTGTCCAGATCGCGCACCACGGTGGCGAGGTCCTCGGTGAAGGCCCGGGACCGGACGTCCACCACGACGGCGATGCGGGTGACCGAGCCGGAGGACTTGGCGCCGAGCTTGACCATGGTGGCGATCAACTCGGGCGGCAGGTTGTCGACGACGAACCAACCCAGGTCCTCGAGGCATTTCGCGGCGGTCGAGCGGCCGGCGCCGGACAGCCCGGACACGATCGCGACCTGGATCCCGCTGGGCGGGTCCGCGGGCGGGGCGTCGGACCCGTTCGAGGACGCGGGCGTGCCGCGATCAGTGGCGCCGTCGAGATCGGCGTCGACCGGATCCTCCGGGGACGACATGGATGCGCTCACAGGGACTCCTCTCGCCCGCCGGTGTCGACCGCACCGGCCATCGCCGGACCATTCTCGCGACGCTCGGTGATGGCCCGAACACCGGGGGTGCCTTTCCCCCCGGCCAGCGCCGCGATGATCGAGGCGGCGGTCCCGGCACCGATGCCCGGCACGGCCGTGAGATCGTCGGGCCCCGCGTCCCTCAGCTTGGCCACCGAGCCGAAGTGTCTGAGCAGCGCGGTGCGGCGGGTCGCGCCGAGCCCGGGCACGTTGTCCAAGGCGGAGACCGTCATCGCCTTCGATCGCTTCTCGCGGTGGTAGGTGATGGCGAAACGGTGCGCCTCGTCGCGCAGTCGCTGCAGGAGGTAGAGCGCCTCACTGGTCCGGGGCAGGATGACCGGCTCGTCGTCACCCGGCAGCCAGACCTCCTCCAACCGCTTGGCCAGCCCCACCACGGTGACGTCGACGATGCCCAGCTCGGTCAGCGCCGCGGACGCCGCATTGACCTGGGGCTGCCCTCCGTCGACCACCAGCAGCTGTGGTGGGTAGGCGAAGCGACGGACCCGGCCCGTTTCCGGATCGATCCCCGGCGGCAGTGTCGGTCCGTCGACCGGACCATGGCCCGGCTCGTCCTGCTGGTCTTTGAGCTGCCGGGCGAAGCGCCGCCGGACGACCTCGGCGATGGACGCCACGTCGTCACCCGGCGACTCCTTGATCGCGAACCGGCGGTAGTCCGACCGCTTGGACAGCCCGTCCTCGAAGACCACCAGGGAGGCGACCACGTTCGTCCCCTGGACGTGGGAGATGTCGATGCACTCGATGCGCAGCGGGGCGTTGTCCATCCCGAGGGCATCGGAGAGCTCTGCGAGCGCCGCTGACCGCGACGTCAGGTCGCTGGAGCGCTTGAGCCGGTGCCGGGCCAGTGCGTCCCTGGCGTTGCGGGTCGCGGTCTCGGCCAGGTCCTTCTTGTCCCCGCGCTGGGGAACCCGCAGCGACACCCGCGAGCCGCGCAGGCCGGACAACCAGTCGGCCATCTCGTCCGGATCCGGCGGCAGCGCAGGATCTCCCGGGGCACCGGTGACATGTCCGGGGCGTAGTCGTCACGACTGCGGGCGGAGCGGGGGGTGAGCCGCTTCCCGGCGGCGACCTTCTCCGTCGCCGACTCCGCGGCGCGGCTGCCGTAGTACTGCACCAGGAAGTTCTCCACCAGCACCGACAGGCCCTGTTCGCCGGTGTTCGCGGTGTCGGGGTCGTCGACGTCGACGATCCAGCCGCGCTGACCGCGCATCCGGCCACCGCGGACGTGGAACATCTGGACCGAGGCTTCGAGATCGTCGCCGACGACCCCGATCAGATCGGCGTCGGTGCCGTTGGCCAGCACGACCGACTGCTTCTCCAGGGCACGCCGCAGGGCGGACAGGTCGTCCCGTAGCCGGGCGGCCTTCTCGAAGTCCAGATCCGCGGAGGCGGTGCGCATCTCGCGTTCCATCCGCTTCACCATCGGCTCGGCGCGGCCGGCCAGGAAGTCGCAGAAGTCCTCGACGATCTCGCGGTGCTCGTCGGGGCTGACCCGCCCGACGCACGGCGCCGAGCACTTTCCGATGTAACCGAGCAGGCACGGCCGGTCGATCTGCTGGGCCCGCTTGAACACGCCGGTCGAGCAGGTCCGGGCCGGGAACACCCGGAGCAACAGGTCCAACGTCTCGCGGATCGCCCAGGCATGGGCGTACGGCCCGAAGTAGCGCACGCCCTTGCGGTGCGGCCCGCGCATGACCTGGAAGCGCGGGTACTCCTCGTTCAGGGTGACCGCGAGCTCGGGGTAGGACTTGTCGTCCCGGTAGCGAACGTTGAACCGGGGGTCGAACTCCTTGATCCAGTTGTATTCCAGCTGCAGCGCCTCGACCTCGGTGCCGACGACGGTCCACTCCACGGACGCCGCGCTGGTCACCATCTGCGCGGTCCGCGGATGCAGGTTGCCGATGTCGGCGAAGTAGGAGTTCAGCCGCTGCCGGAGGCTCTTGGCCTTGCCGACGTAGATGACGCGACCGTCCTTGTCGCGCCAGCGATAGACCCCTGGAGACTCCGGAATGCTGCCCGGGGCAGGGCGGAAGGAGGACGGATCCGGCACGGGACCCAGGGTAGTCGGCGCCTCCGACAGCGACGGTCGACGCCGACGTGGACCGGGTCACCGCGGTCGCCCGATCGCTTTTCGGGCCGACCCGGTTCCCCTAAAGTGTGAACACCCTGCCGCGGTCCGACCGCGACGGCCGTCGACTCGCCCCCTGCGCGGCGGGTTTTCTGCCCTGCCCCCCGAAGAGGAACACGAGATCCCGATGACGCACACTCCCCCGCCGGTCATCGAGACGTGGCCGGGATCGGCCTACCCGCTGGGCGCTGCCTTCGACGGCACCGGCACCAATTTCGCGCTGTTCAGCGAGGTCGCGGAGAGCGTCGAACTCTGCCTGTTCGACGACTCCCGTCGCGAGACCCGGGTGTGGATGAAGGAGATGGACGGTTTCGTCTGGCACGCCTACCTGCCCAGCATCCAGCCGGGCCAGCGCTACGGCTACCGGGTGCACGGCCCGTACGAGCCGAAGAAGGGGCACCGGTGCAACCCGGCCAAGTTGCTGCTCGATCCGTACGCCAAGGCGGTGGCCGGTGCGATCGACTGGGATCAGTCGCTCTTCTCCTACAACCTGGGCGAGCCGGACAGCTTCAACGAGATCGACTCGGCCCAGCACATGATGCACAGCGTCGTGATCAACCCGTACTTCGACTGGGCCGGCGACCGGGCGCCGAAGACCCCGTACCACCGGACGGTGATCTACGAGGCGCACGTCAAGGGCCTGACGATGCTGCATCCGGACGTCTCCGAGGGTCAGCGGGGCACCTACGCCGGGATCGCGCACCCGTCCGTGATCGCCCACCTCAAGAAGATCGGCATCACCGCCATCGAGCTGATGCCGGTGCACCAGTTCGTCCAGGACTCCACCCTGGTTTCGAAGGGTCTGCGCAACTACTGGGGCTACAACACCATCGGCTTCTTCGCGCCACACAACTCCTACACCGCCTCCGACAGCGACACCGGGCAGCAGGTCCAGGAATTCAAGGGCATGGTGCGCGAGCTGCACCTGGCCGGTATCGAAGTGATCCTCGACGTCGTCTACAACCACACGGCCGAGGGCAACCATCTCGGCCCGACACTGTCGTTCCGGGGCATCGACAACGCCCAGTACTACCGGCTGGTCGAGGAGACCCCGCAGTACTACATGGACTACACCGGTACCGGGAACTCGCTCAACGTCCGACAGCCGCACTCCCTGCAGCTGCTGATGGACTCGCTGCGCTACTGGGTGCTGGAGATGCACGTCGACGGCTTCCGCTTCGACCTGGCCGCGACCCTGGCCCGGGAGTTCTACGAGGTCGACCGGCTGTCGACGTTCTTCGAGCTGGTCCAGCAGGACCCGGTGGTCTCGCAGGTCAAGCTGATCGCCGAACCGTGGGACGTCGGTCCCGGCGGGTACCAGGTCGGTAACTTCCCGCCGCAGTGGACGGAGTGGAACGGCAAGTACCGGGACACCGTCCGCGACCTGTGGCGCGGTGAGTCCGGTGCGGTCAGCGAGTTCGCGTCCCGGCTCACCGGGTCCTCGGACCTGTACGAGAACTCCGGCCGCCGACCGGTGGCCTCGATCAACTTCGTCACCGCCCACGACGGCTTCACCCTGCTGGACCTGGTCTCCTACAACGACAAGCACAACGCGGCCAACGGCGAGAACAACCAGGACGGCGAATCGCACAACCGGTCCTGGAACTGCGGGGTCGAGGGTCCGACGGACGAGGAGAAGGTGGTGGAGCTGCGGCGGCGTCAGCAGCGCAACTTCATCACCACCATGCTGCTGTCCCAGGGCGTCCCGATGCTGCTGGCCGGCGACGAGCTCGGTCGGACCCAGCAGGGCAACAACAACACCTACTGCCAGGACTCGGAACTGACCTGGACCCACTGGGACGCCGCCGATCAGGACCTGATCGATTTCACCGCCCACGTCTCGGCGCTGCGCCGGGACCACCCGACGTTCCGTCGGCGGCGGTTCTTCGAGGGCAAGCCGGTGTCGCGAGTCGAGGAGGATCCGGTCCAGGACATCGTCTGGCTGCGTCCGTCCGGGGACCAGATGGTCGAGGCGGACTGGGAGAGCGGCTTCGGACGCTCCATCGGGGTCTTTCTCAACGGCAACGGCATCCGCGGCCGCGACGACCGCGGCCAGGTGGTGTTCGACGACAACTTCCTGCTGCTGTTCAACGCCCACGACGACGTCATCGATTTCACCGTGCCGGGCGCCGAGTACGGCCAGGACTGGTCCCTGGTGGTGGACACCGCGGCCGAGGTCTCCCAGGTGGAGCACATCCGAGCCGGCGATCCGGTGCCGGTGCCGAGCAAGTCGATGGTCGTCCTGCGCTGTCCGCGGATGGTGGTGCCGGATGCGCCGGCCGTCCCACCGGCGGCGATGGTGACGCCGAAGAAGCGCGCCGCGGCGGGCAAGGGGGGCTCGCGGACTGCGACCAAGCGCACGTCCACCAGCGCGTCCAAGGGCAAGGTCGGGGGTACTGGTAGTGACGCCACGGGGGCCGGGACCACCCGCACCCCGCGGGCGAGAACGCGTCATGCCCCCCCGCCGGCTGCGCCGGCACCGACGCCCGCACCGGATGACGACTCCGACTACGAATCCCATGGAGCAGCTCTGTGACCGCCGGACGATCCGCGACCACCCTGTCGGCCGGCCGCGTGCCGCCGTCGACCTACCGATTCCAGATCACCTCGCAGTTCACCCTCGACGACGCCGCCGCGCAGATCGACTACCTGGTCGACCTCGGCGTCGGCTGGGTCTATCTCTCGCCGGTTCTGGAGGCCGAGAAGGGCTCCGACCACGGCTACGACGTCATCGACCATTCCCGGGTGGACCCGGCCCGCGGCGGCCGCGAGGCGTTGCGACGGGCGTGCGACGCCGCCCACGCGGCCGGCCTCGGAGTGCTGATCGACATCGTGCCC
>JBDSLP010000057.1:0-3092 GCA_039916325.1 Nakamurella sp.
TGGGGCCGCGAGTGGGACACTCTGCTCGCCGCCGACCGTGACGGCGCGCTGGTGAACCTGATGAACACCACCGCCGACGGCGACTACCAGACGTTCAAGGCCAACGACGGTGCCTACGTCCGGGAGCACTTCTTCGGCCGCGACCCGCGGACGAAGCAGATGGTCGCCGGCATGACCGACGACGAGATCTGGGGTCTGCGCCGCGGTGGCCACGACTACCGCAAGGTCTACGCCGCCTACAAGGCCGCCACCGAGCACAAGGGTCAACCGACGGTCATCCTGGCCAAGACGGTCAAGGGTTTCCACCTCGGGCCCAGCTTCGAGGGCCGTAACGCGACCCACCAGATGAAGAAGCTGACGCTGGACAACCTGAAGGCGTTCCGCTCGGAGCTGCACATCCCGATCGACGACGCGCAGCTCGAGGCCGATCCGTACCAGCCGCCGTATTTCCACCCCGGTGCGGACAGCCCGGAGATCGCCTACCTGCAGGAACGTCGCTCGAAGCTGGGTGGCTACGTGCCGGAGCGGCGCAACAGGGCCAAGCCGCTGGTGCTCCCCGGTGACAAGGTCTACGACGTCCTCAAGCGCGGCTCGGGCAAGCAGGAGATCGCCACCACGATGGCGTTCGTGCGGCTGGTCCGGGACCTGGTCAGGGACCCGGAGATCGGTCACCGCATCGTTCCGATCATCCCGGACGAGGCCCGCACCTTCGGCATGGACGCGTTCTTCCCGACGCTGAAGATCTACAACCCGCACGGCCAGCTGTACACCGCGGTGGACGCCAGCCTGATGCTCGCCTACAAGGAGAGCGAAGCGGGTCAGATCCTGCACGAGGGCATCGACGAGGCCGGCTCGGTCGCCACCCTGACCGCGGTGGCGACGTCCTACGCCACCCACGGCGAGCCGCTGATCCCGATCTACGTCTTCTACTCGATGTTCGGGTTCCAGCGCACGGGTGACGGGCTCTGGGCCATCGGCGACCAGATGGGTCGCGGCTTCGTGATGGGCGCGACCGCCGGTCGCACCACGCTGACGGGGGAGGGCCTCCAGCACGCTGACGGCCACTCCCACCTGCTGGCCGCGACGCAGCCGCACATAGTGGCCTACGACCCCGCGTACGGCTACGAGATCGCGCACATCGTCAAGGACGGTCTTCGCCGGATGTACGGATCCAGCGAGGAGTTCCCACAGGGCGAGAACGTCCTGTACTACATCACGATCTACAACGAGCCGTACGTGCAGCCGGCCGAACCGGCCGACCTCGACGTCGAGGGGCTGCTCAAGGGCATGTACCTCGCCGCCCCGGCCAAAGAGGCCGACGGCAAGGCGCGGGCCCAGCTGCTCGCGTCAGGGGTGGGTCTGCGATGGGCGCTGGAGGCTCAGCACCTGCTGGCCCAGGACTGGGACGTCGCGGCCGATGTGTGGTCGGTGACCAGCTGGTCGGAACTGGCCCGGGAAGCGGAGCGGATCGAGCGGGCTCGCCTGCTGGACCCGAGCCTGCACACCGAGCCCTACGTGACCCAGCGCCTGCAGAACGCCCCCGGGCCGGTGATCGCCACCAGCGACTACCAGCGGGCCGTGCAGAACCTGATCGCCCCGTGGGTTCCGACGGACTTCGTGGCGCTCGGAGCGGACGGCTTCGGGTTCTCCGACACCCGGGCAGCGGCGCGGCGGTACTTCCTCATCGACGGTCCGTCGATGGTCGTCGCGGCGCTGTCGGCGTTGGAGCGTCGGGGCGAGTACCGGGTCGGTGCCGCGGCCGAGGCGGCCGAGAAGTACCAGCTCAGCGACCCGCGGGCCGGCACGTCGGGTAACGCCGGCGGCGAGAGCTGACCGTGCGACCCGGGGGTTGACGCACCGGGATCCGCCCGTCCGCGGCCCGGGACGGACAGCTCGGTCCCGGGCCGCGAGTGTGCCGCCGATCGTGACCCGGTCGCAACGACAATCCGGGTGGGTTCACCTGGCAGCCGTGCGCACGCACCGTTACTATCACTGACGATGTCGAGCCGAGGGGCGGTCACCGGGGCGTTGTGCCGCCGGCTCCACACCCTCGGAGCGACGATCCCCCTGTCCCGAAGTTGCTCGGGCCAGGGTGCTTTCCGGACCCGGGTCAGCGGATGCAGCCCGAACGCGTTTCAGGAGAACAGGTATGGCGCAGGGCACGGTGAAGTGGTTCAACGCGGAGAAGGGCTACGGCTTCATCTCCCCCGACGACGGATCGGCGGACGTCTTCGTCCACTATTCGGCCATCGGCGGATCTGGCTACCGCTCACTCGAGGAGAGCCAGCGGGTCGAGTTCGAGGTCGAGCAGTCGCCCAAGGGCCCGCAGGCGTCCAACGTCATCGCGGTCTGATGCGAGTCGCGGTCTGATTCGAATCAGTTCCGCTGGTCAGGGTCGGCGCCTCCGGGTGCCGGTCCTGATTCCCACCGTTCTAGGGACCTTCGCCGTGCGCACTGTCCCGCCGCCGCTCGGAGTTCGCCGACCGTGACGCCCCCGGTCCCCGCCACCCCGGCCCCCGGTACACCCCCGCTCCCCCCCACACCGGACCACGACGCCGGCCCGGTCGACGTGAGCGCCCGGCCCGCCCTTCTCCACGGTGGCGAGGGGATCAGCCCGGCCACCCTGCGCCGCGTGGAGCGGGCCACCGGCGGCATGGCCACTCGCGCCGTCGCCATGATGGAGGACCGTCTCCCCTGGTTTCGGACCCTGACCGCGGTGGAGCGGTCGTGGGTCACCTCGGTCGCGCAGGCCGGCATCGGCGGTTACGTCCCGTGGGCCGACAGCGCCCGGTCAGACCTCCGGCTGACCGACACCGTGTTCGGCAATGCCCCCCGCGATCTTCTCCGGACGGTCTCGCTGCGGCGCACCGTCGAGCTCGTCCGGGTGGCCATCGACGTCGCCGAGGAACGCATTCCGGCGCTGGGGGAGAACTCCGCCGAGACCGCGGCGCTGCGCGACTCGCTGCTGCGCTACAGCCGGGAGATCGCGTTCGCGGCCGCCGCCGTCTACGCCACCGCCGCCGAGACCCGCGGTGCCTGGGACGCCCGGGTCGAGGCCGCACTGGTGGACGGCATCGTCCGCGGCGAAAACC
>JBDSLP010000058.1:0-14873 GCA_039916325.1 Nakamurella sp.
GGGCGTCGAGCAGTTCGTCCGGTACGCCGTCGTCCGGTACGCCGTCGTCCGCTACGTCGCCCGAGCTTCCGGTGGCGTCCGGGTCCGCGGCAGCCGACACCACCCGTCCCACCGTGGTGCCGCCTGCCACCACGCCCGACTCGAGCTCACTCACCTCCGGGGCCGGCGGTTCCGGGGCCGACGCCGGCACGTCGACCCCGGTCGCGACGGCGTCGAGCCGCGATGATCCTGCGGCCGCCACGACCGTGCTCCTCGGTGCGGCGCTGATCGCCGCGGTGGTGGTGGGCGCCGTCCTGATCCGCCGAAGCCGGCTCGCCCGGGCCGACGAGCGCGACCAGAACGCCGACTGACCTTCGATGACCGACAGCTGGTCGCTCCGTCGCCCCACGCACCCCGGTGCGTGGTGGCTCTGGGCGCTGGCATTGGCCGCGGCGGCCAGTCACACCACCAACCCGCTGCTCCTCGGCCTGATCGTCGCCATTGCCGCATTGGTGGTCGCCGCCCGGCGGAGCGCCGCGCCGTGGGCGGTGGGGTTCCGTTGGTATCTGACCGTGGCGGCCCTGGTCGTCGTGCTGCGGGTGGTGTTCCGGATGCTGACCGCCGGTTCGGGTCCGACTGTGCTCTTCACCCTGCCGACCATCGAGCTCCCCGCGGCCGCCGCCGGGATCACGCTGTTGGGTCCGGTCTCGGCGGAGGCGCTGATGGCCGGCTTCTACGACGGACTCCGGCTGGGGACGATGATCGTCTGTGTGGGTGCGGCAAGTGCATTGGCGAATCCGAAGCGGCTGCTGGCGGCCATGCCGCCGGCGTTGTACGAGGTGGGGACGGTGCTGGTGGTGAGCGTCTCGGTGTTCCCGCAGCTGGTCGAGTCGGTCGGCCGGGTCCGACGGGCGCAGGCTCTGCGGCGGGGGCCACGCACCCGTCGGCACCAGCTGAAAACGGTCGTCATTCCGGTGCTCACCGACGCGCTGGACCGCTCGCTGGTACTGGCGGCGTCGATGGACTCCCGGGGCTACGGCCGCAGCCCGGACGTCGCCCACCGACGGTGGCTCACGTCGCTGTGCCTGCTCGTCGGGATCGGCGGCGTCGCCATCGGTGCGTACGGTGTGCTCGACGTCGGCAGCCCGACCTGGCTCGGCATCCCGACGATGGTGACCGGGATCGCCGTCGGCGCGGTCGGCTTCCGGCTCGCGGGCGCGCGGGTCCAGCGGACCCGGTACCGGCCGGATCCGTGGCGGACCCGGGAGTGGCTGGTCGCTGGCTGCGGGGTACTGGCCGCGGCCGCCGTCTTCCTCACCTCGCAGATCGCGCGGTTCCCGAGTGCGAACCCGCTGGTCTGGCCGCCGTTGCCACTGGTCGCGGTGGTGGGCCTGCTGATCGCCGGCGGCCCTGTCCTGTCGGCGGCACCGTGGCGTCGGTGGTCCCGGTGATCGACCTGGCCGACGTCAGCCTCCGTTACGGCGAGGACAGCCGACCGGTGCTGCGCCACGTCGACCTGCGCATCCCGGAAGGCGAGCTGGTGGTCGTAGCCGGCCCGACGGGTTCCGGGAAGTCGTCGCTGCTGGGACTGCTCAACGGGCTGGTGCCGCACTTCTCCGGGGGGGTGGTGACCGGCACGGTGACGGTCGGCGACCTCCGCACGTCCGACCACCGGCCCCGCGATTTCGCAGCGACCGTCGGGGTCGTGTCCCAGGATCCGTTGGCGGGCTTCGTCACCGACACCGTCGAGGAGGAGCTCGCCTACGGCATGGAGCAGCTCGGGCTGCCGCCCTCGACCATGCGCACCCGGGTCGAGGAGACCCTGGACCTGCTGGGTATCGCCGACCTGCGCGACCGCTCGCTGCGGACGCTGTCCGGGGGGCAGCAGCAGCGGGTGGCGATCGGCGCGGTCCTCGCCGCCGGCCCCCGCATCCTGGTGCTGGACGAGCCGACCAGCGCGCTGGATCCGACGAGCGCCGAGGAGGTCATCGCCGCGGTCGTGCGCCTGGTCCACGATCTCGGCGTGACGGTGGTGATGGCCGAGCACCGGTTGGAGCGTGTATTGCAACATGCCGACCGGCTGGTGCTGGTGGCCGGGGACGGCTCCGTCGTCGACGGCGATCCGGCGACGCTGATGGCCAACGCCCCGGTCGCGCCGCCGCTGGTCGAGCTGGGCCGCCTGGCGGGGTGGTCGCCGCTGCCGTTGTCCATCCGGGATGCGCGGCGCGCGGCCGGACCGCTGCGTGACGCCCTGGCCGGCCGTGGGCCCATCACCCCGACCCCCGCCGTCGGCGAGAACCTCATCACCGCAACCCGTCTGACCGTCCGCTACGGTCCGCACACCGCGGTCCGCGAGGTCGGTCTGACCCTGCGCCGGGGCGAGCGGGTCGCCCTGATGGGCCGCAACGGTTCCGGAAAGTCCAGCCTGCTCTGGGCGCTCACCGGGCTCGGCCGCCGGACCTCGGGATCGGTGACGCGGCAGGAGTTCTCGGGCGGGTCAGGCGCCGACGACCGTCCGGTCGCACTGGTGCCGCAGTCCGCCGCCGATCTGCTCTACCTGGACACGGTCGACGCGGAGTGCCGCGCCGCCGACCGGCAGGAGGACGTCGATGCCGGCACCTGTCGGGCGCTGCTGGACCGGTTGGCCCCCGGGATCGAGGGCGCCGCCCATCCGCGCGACGTGTCCGAAGGGCAACGGCTGGCCCTGGCCCTGGCCGTGCAGCTCACCGGGGCGCCGTCGGTGGTGTTGCTCGACGAGCCCACCCGGGGCCTGGACTACGGCGCGAAAGCCGCCCTGGTGACGGTCTTGTCGGAGCTCGCGACGGTCGGTACCGCATTGCTGGTGGCCACCCACGACGTCGAGTTCGTCGCCCGCTTCGCCGACCGGGTGGTGATCCTGGCCGGCGGCGAGAAGGTCGCCGACGGGCCGACCGCCGTGGTCATCGCGGCGTCCCCGGCGTTCGCCCCGCAGGTGTCCCGGGTCCTGCACCCGCAGCGGTGGCTGACCGTCGATCACGTCAGAGCGGCGCTGGCATGACGGTGCACCCCGACACTGCGATGAACGGTGCGAGGGCCTGGCCGCTGGGCCGACGGTCCGTCGTCGTGCTCACGCTGGCGTCGCTGACGGGGATGTTCCTGTTCGCCTGGCCGTTGCTGGTCGGATCCGCGCCGGCCGAGTTCCAGCAGGCCCAGTCGCCGTTCGTCGTGGTGGCCCTGCTGCCCGTGCTGGTGCTCCTGGTGGTGACCCAGCTGTCGGAGGGAGGGCTCAGCGCCAGCACGTTGGCGATGCTGGGTGTGCTGTCGGCGGTGAACGCGGCACTGCGCCCGCTCGGTGCCGGGACCGCCGGCATCGAGCTGGTCTTCTTCCTGCTGATCCTGGCAGGGCGGGTGTTCGGACCGGGGTTCGGGTTCATGCTCGGGGTGACGTCGTTGTTCGCCTCGGCGCTGTTGACGGCGGGGGTCGGCCCGTGGCTGCCGTTCCAGATGCTGGCCGCCGCCTGGGTGGGGATGGGCGCCGGGTTGCTGCCGCGCCGGGTCGCCGGCCGGGCCGTTCGTGGCGTCACCGAGATCGTGCTGTTGGCCGCGTACGGCGTTGTCGCCGCGTACGCCTACGGGATCCTGATGAACCTTTCGTACTGGCCGTTTCTGGTCGGCGCCGGGTTCGAGACCCCGGGCCTGGCCTACGTTCCAGGGGCGGCGGTGGGGGAGAACCTGCACCGCTTCGTGGTTTTCACGCTGGTCAGTTCCACCGCCGGCTGGGACACCGGCCGGGCCATCACCAACGTGGTGGCGATCGCCGTACTCGGTCCGGCGGTGCTGGTCGTCCTGCGCCGGGCGGCCCGCCGGGCTCGTTTCGAGTCGGCGCCCGGGTTGACGCTCGGGTGCTGCGGTACTCGGCCACCACCCGTGGGATCGACGCCGCGCGGGCGGTCCCGGCGGTGAGGACTCACGTTCGATCGGTCACGGCCGCGCGGATCACCTCGGCGAACCGGTGCGGCGCCCGCTGATCGTGGTCGAGGAACAGGGCCGGTTCGATCAGCTCCAGCTCCATCAGCAGCGGTCCGACCGGTGTGACGACCAGATCGACCCGCGCGTAGAGCAGATCCTGGCCGATCTGGGCCAGTGCCGCCTCGGCGACCCGGAGCTCGGCTGCGGACGGCAGGTACGCGGTGGTGCGTCCACCGTGCTCCTCCTGCACGCGGAAATCCCCCGCCGCCGGGACCTTGCGGACCGCGTGCGAGAACCGTCCGCCCAGGTAGATCAGTGAGCGCTCGCCGTCGGCCACCTCCGCGACGAACGGCTGCAACAGCACATCGCCGCGGGTCCAGAGCTCGTCCAGGTGCGTCGCCGCCGCGGGGTCGCCGACGTGGAACAGGCCGATGCCGTCGGCCCCCGCAGCGATCGCGGGCTTCAGCACGATCCGCCCCGACGCGCCCTCGAGCCGGTCGCCGCCTCGCAGCAGCCGAGTCGGGACGACCGGCACACCCGCGGCGGCCAGCTCGACGAGGTACCCCTTGTGGACGTTGCGCCGGATGACTTCCCACGGATTCCACACGGCGGGACCCCAGCGACGCAGCGTGGTCAGGAACAGGTCGGGCGTGGCTGCGTAGTCCCAGGTCGTCCGGACGACGACGAGGTCACCCGGATCGGCCAACGCCTGTTCGTCGGACCACGTCACCACCCGGTGCGCCACCCCGATGTCGTCCAGTGCGGCCCGCAGCAGGGCGGTCTCACGATCGGGGACCGGCATGGCGGCGCCGGTCAACAGAGTGATCCGCGGGGTCATCCGTCCTCCGGCTGATTCAGCGCGGCGGCCCGCTCCCGTTCGCGGTCGCGCTCGCGTTGGGCGTGCTCCCGGTCCCGGTCGCGGTCGGAGCGGTTCTTCGGCTTCCCCGCTTTCCGTGGCGGCGTGACCGGCGGTTCCGACGGTTCGCCGGTGATCTTTCCGCTGAGCTCCTCCAGGTCGCCACGAAGCTTCTCCAGCTCGCCTCGGAGGTAGTCGCGGGTGGCCACCTCGTTGATCGCGACCCGCAGCGCGGCGATCTCCCGGGCGAGGTACTCGGTGCCGGCCCGGGTCTGCAGGGCCCGGTTGCGGTCCTCCTCGAGCGAGATCCGGTCCCGATCGTCCTGCCGGTTCTGAGCCAGCAGGATCAGCGGCGCGGCGTAGGCGGCCTGGGTCGAGAACGCCAGGTTCAGCAGGATGAACGGGTAGATGTCCCACTTGCCGATCCAACCGGTGATGTTCAGCGTGATCCACGCGATCACGACCATCGACTGCCAGAACAGGAACTTCCCGGTACCGAGGAACCGGGCCAGTCGCTCGGAGGTCCGGCCGAAGGAGTCCGGGTCGATCTTGGGGCGCCAGGACGTGGCGGTCCGCGGCTGGTCCAGGCGCCGCCGGGTCGACTCAGCCACCGTGTGCCCCGATGACGTCGGAGTCCAGTGAGCTGTCGTCGTCGCGCCAGTTGTCGGGCAGCAGGTGGTCGAGCAGATCGTCGACCGACACCGCGCCGAGCAGGTGGTTCTCGTCGTCCACGACCGGTGCGCAGACCAGGTTGTAGGCGGCGAAGAAGCGGGTCATCTCGGGGATTCGCGCCTGCGGGGCGAGCCGGGCCATGTCGGTGTCCAATGCGCCTGCGACGAGGTCGAACGGCGATTCGCGGAGTAGCCGTTGGGTGTGCACACACCCCAGGTAGCGTCCCGTCGGGGTGGCCTGCGGGGGGCGGCAGACGAAGACCATGGACGCCAGCGCGGGCGTCAGATTGGGCGCGCGGACCCGGGCCAGGGCTTCGGCGATCGTCGCGTCCGGGCTGACGATGACCGGTTCCGGTGTCATCAGGCCGCCGGCGGTGTCGAAGGAGTACTGCATGAGGCGCTTGACCGGGGCGGACTCCTCGGGCTCCATCAGCCCGAGAAGCCGCTCCGAGATGCCGGTCGGTAGCTCGCTGAGCAGGTCGGCCGCGTCGTCGGGGTCCATCGCCTCCAGGATGTCGGCCGCCCGCGCCTCGTCGAGGTGGGTGAGGACATCCATCTGGTCGTCCTCGGACAGCTCTTCGATGACGTCGGCGAGTTTCTCGTCGTTGAGCGCGTCGGCGATCTCGTGCCGGCGGTCGTCGTCGAGGTCGCGGAAGACGCCGGCCGCATCGGCGGCGCGCATCGTCTCCAGGCTGGTCAGCAGCTGGTGGGTGCCCTGGGCGGTGCCGGTGAGGGTGTAGAAGTCGACCCCGCGGACGTCGTTCCAGCCGAGGACGGTGACGTTGCCGCGACGCCCGAGGAAGGGCGTGCGGGTGCGGACAGCGAGCCGGTTCACCACCCAGTCACGGGTCCGGGTCTGTTCGAGGCCGGCGTCGACGACGATGACAGCGGACTGGGTCGTGGCCACGGTGACCTTGGTGTTGAGCAGCTGACCGAGCAGCAGTACCTCGGTGGGTCGTTGCTCGAAGCGTCGCAGCGACACCGAACCGCGGGCCAACGAGACGGCGTGCGCCTCGATGGAGTTCACCCGCAGCATCGGAACGAAGATGGGGCGACGGTTGGGCAGCTCGACCACGATGCCCAGCACTCGGGGGGCCTGTTTGTCCACCCGGACGGCGGCGACGAGGTCACGCACCTTGCCGATCGACTCGCCACCCGGACCGTAGACGGGCAGCCCGGCGAGCTGGGCGGCGAAGACCTTGCTGTTGGCGACCACCTGGTCAGCCTAGGAGGATGGGTGGCCCGAGGCGGACACCTGTCGGAGTCAGGACACCGGAAGTTCCTGTGACCGGGGTGTGGTTGCTCTGGGTGAACGCTTGGGCGGATGTCGTGACACAGGTCCGGCCGGTACCGTGACACGGTCTGTCGTGTCGTCTCATCCTGAGGAACTCATGCGCATCCGTTCGCTGCTCGTCGCCTTCCCGTTGGTCCTGCTCACCGCATGCGGAGGGACGACGGCTGCGGCCGTGGTGAACAGCAGCCCGACCGGTTCGGTGCAGGGGCCCCAGACGCCGGCCGCCACCGCCGTGGGTACTGCCGGCGCAGCCGAGATGCCCACCGCCACGGGCGCTTTCGGCGAGAAACCGGTGATTTCGTTCCCGAATGACAGCCCGCCGCCGGGCCTGCAGCGGCAACTGCTGGTCGAGGGCACCGGCGCCGAGGTCCAGACCGGTGGCCAGGTGGTTGTCAACTACCTCGGCGTGGTCTGGGGTGGCGACACCGCATTCGACAACTCCTACGACCGGGGTGCCCCACGCGTCTTCCAGATCGGTGTCGGCGCGGTCGTCAAGGGCTGGGACGTCGGTCTGGTCGGGATGAAGGCCGGTTCCCGGGTGCTGCTCACCTTGTCGCCGTCGGACGGCTACGGCACCGCCGGCCGGGCCCCGGACATCTCCGGCACCGACACCCTGGTCTTTGTCATCGACATCGTCAACGCCCTGACTGCCACCAGCTTCGGCCAGGCCGACGCCACGCCGCAGCCCCAGGACGCGGCCGCGCCGCAGGTCGCCGGGGACCTCGGGGGCATCCCCACCCTGACAATCCCGGCCGGGCTGGCCGAGCCGACCGAGCTCAAGACCACCGTGATCGCCCTCGGCACCGGCAAACCGGTGGCCTTCGGCGACCTGTACGCGCAGTTCGGCGTCTACGACTGGCAGGGAAAGCAGCAGGTGGCGACCTGGGAGGGCGCGACCGGAGCGACCCCGGGCCCGCAGAAGATCCCGCTCTCCGCCAAGACCGCGCAGCTGGCCGGGCTGGTCGGGATCCCGATCGGTAGCCGTGTTCTGCTGCAGATCCCGGCCGCCGGGGCGTCCGGCAGTCCGACCTCGGCCATCGTGATGGATCTCGTCTTCGAGTAGAGACTGCGGTCGGTCCAGACCCTCGGAGACGTCGCCGCAGCGACCCCGTGCCGTGGACCGGACCGTCTCAGGGGTCGGCGGGGACTCAGTGGAAGGCGGGGACGATCAGGTAGATGCCGTACAGCACGGCGAGGCCCGCGATCGTGATGCAGCTCCATGCGAGCGCCCGCTGGACCCCTGCCGGGCGGCCCAGCTTGGCGTGCTCGGCGGCGGCGTCGAAGGCGCGGATGCCGATGGCGGCCACGCCGACGACGAACACCGTGGCCATCATCGAGACGACGCTGACCAGCCCCAGGGCTGAGAAGTCGATCTTCACTCCGGTCCTCCGTGTTCGGTCAGGGCCCGCTGCTGCTTGTCCCGCAGGGCCTGCTTGCGCTGCTTCTTGGTCCGGTATTCGCCGAGCACCTCGACCTCCGGCATCTCGTTGACGTTGTGTCGGTCGACGACCGTCTTGCGGGACACCAGCCAGATCGCCCCTGATCCGACGGTCAGCAGGGCCAGGACGACGCCCACCCCGACCGGCCCGGCGATGGCCACCCACGCGGCCAGTCCACCGACCACCGCTGCGGCGGGCAGGGTCAGCAGCCAGGCCAGGCCCATCCGGCCGGCGGTGCCCCAGCGGACGGTGCCACCGATGCGTCCGACCCCTGAACCGAGTACCGACCCGGAGCAGACGTGGGTGGTGGACAGCCCGAAGCCCAGATGGGACGACGCCAGGATGGTGGCGGTAGAGGAGGCGTTGGCGGCAAAGCCCTGGGCCGGCTCGATGTCGGCGAGGCCCTTTCCCAGGGTCCGCATGATGCGCCAACCGCCCGAGTAGGTGCCCAGGCCGATGGCCAGACCGGCGGTGAGGATGACCCACGCCTGCGGCGCGGAGCCGGCACCCTGGTAGTTGGCGGTGATCAGCACCAACGTGATGACGCCCATCGTCTTCTGACCGTCGGAGGTGCCGTGGGCCAGCGCCACCAGCGACCCGGTCACGGCCTGCCCGTACTTGAAGTTGCGGCGGGTGCGCTTGTTCTGGTTCCCGGTGATCCGGTAGGCCAGCGCGGTGGCCAGGCCGGCGGCGATGCCGGCGACGAGTGGCGCGACGAGGGCCGGCAGCAGGATCTTGGAGACCACGACCGAGAAGTTGACCCCGGCGGTGCCCGCGCCGACGAGGACGGCCCCGATCAGGCCGCCGAAGAGCGCGTGCGACGAGCTGGACGGCAGCCCGTAGAGCCAGGTCACCAGGTTCCACAGGATGGCCCCGACCAGGCCGCCGAAGACCATCGACGGGGTGACGAGTGACTCGTTGACCAGGCCGCCGGAGATCGTCTTGGCGACCTCGGTCGACAGGAAGGCGCCGCCGACGTTGAGCACCGCGGCGAGCAGCACGGCAGTGCGTGGCTTGAGGGCGCCGGTGGCGACCGAGGTGGCCATCGCGTTGGCGCTGTCGTGGAAGCCGTTGGTGAAGTCGAACATCAGCGCGGTGACCACGACCACGATGACGATGAACAGCGTCGTGTTCACGCCGCCGCCCTGGTGATTGCGCCTGTGCGGGGGCTGTTCATCGAATTGTCGCCGGAATGTCGCCCGGAATCCGGCTGACCGTTGCCCATGATCGTCACTATGCCGGGCGCGACTCCGGTCGCCAAGCTGGAACTGTCCGACGGCATTCACAGAGAGTGCCCATGGTGAGCCGTTACAGTGACCAGGTGGAATCCTCGCCGCGTCCGGTCACCTCGACCCCGGGCGAACACGGATCCACGGCTGCCCAAGATGATCAGTACGAGGGTGCGGCCTCGCCCGGGCGTCGCCGGCTGTGGAGCTGGCTGTCATTGGCGGTGCGGCTCGGTCTGGCGGGCGTACTCGGCTGGTCGGGGGCGGTCAAGGCCGGTGATCCGGTGGCGACGGAGACCGCCGTCCGGGCCTACTCCCTGCTGCCCGACGGGCTCGTGTCGCCGGCGGCCGCCGCCCTGCCGTGGCTGGAGATCGCGGTGGCGTTGTTACTGCTCGTGGGGTTGGCGACGCGGTTGGCCGCGGTGCTGGCGGCGGTGCTGATGGTGGTGTTCATCATCGGGGTGGCCTCGGCTGCGGCCCGGGGACTGTCGATCGACTGCGGATGCTTCGGCGGTGGCGGTGCGGTGGCGGCCGGACAGACCCGTTACACCGAGGAAATTGTCCGTGATGTGGTGTTCCTGCTGATGGCGATCTCCCTCGCCTGGCGGCCGCAGTCCCGGTTCACCCTGGACGGCGCGATCGGAAACGCGCAGGTACGGCAGGCATAGTGGTGCCCAGTGGTCCACGCGGGCTGAGATGACGAGCGGAGACTGTAGTGGCGCAAGAAGACAGGAACCAGCGGCCGTCCGGGAAGACGCCGGTCGGTAAGGGTCGATCGGGGACGTCGCCGAAAACGAGCCGGGTGCCGACCGAGGCGCAGCGCACCGCGGTCGGGAGCGGCCCGAAGGGCAGTGCCCGGCAGCGCCAGTCCGTCGCTCCCGGATCCTCAGGGGGGAACAACCGCACCCAGCTCATCATCTGGGGCGCCGCGATCGCAGTCATCGTCGCGGTGATCGTGGTCGGCATCGTCTGGAACATCTCCAACAACAAGGTCGAGAACGCCGGCTACGGAACGGCCGCGAAGAGCACGGTCACGATGGACGCCAACGGGATCATCACGATGTCGGTCGGGGCTCCCACCGCGTCGTTCGACGTCTACGAGGACCCGCTGTGCCCGTATTGCGCCGACTTCGAGCGGAAGTACGGCCAGCAGATCGCCCAGGCTGTCGACGACGGCAAGGTCGCGGTGAACTACCACCTGCTGAACTTCCTGGACCAGGGGTCGGGATCGGGTGACTACTCGTCCCGGGCCACCGGGGCCATGATGTGTGCGGCCACGAACATCGGCTCGACGCCGGGCGCCTGGGCGTCGTTGCACTCCAAGCTCTACGAGGACGGCGTGCAGCCCACGGAGAACTCCGTCAGCGACATGACCAATGAGCAACTGGCTCAGTACGTGACCGGCGCGGCGACCGGGGCCGGACTGGCCCCCGACGCCGCCCCGGTGACTGCTGCGGTGAGCTGCGTCAACTCGGGCGCGATGCTGCCGACGGTGACCACCGCCTACAACGTGAGCGCCGCGACACTGACCCAGCTCGTCGGCGGGGTCCGGTCGCCGGTCATCGTCAGTAATGGTGCGCTCGTCGACCCCGGCCAGACCACCTGGTTGTCGACGATCACCGGCTGAGGCGGCCCGTCCGGCGCCCGGCGTTCAGGTTCCCGGCGCGGCGCTGACACGACCAGCGGGGTGGCGCGGATTAGGTTTCGCGGGCGGGGTCTTGGTAATGTCGTCGGGCAGCATGGGGCTGTGGCGCAGCTGGTAGCGCACCACACTGGCAGTGTGGGGGTCAGGGGTTCGAGTCCCCTCAGCTCCACTCGGATCGTCCTTCGGGTCGCCGGACATCATTGACACGGGCCGTGGATCTCACCGAGATCCGCGGCCCTTTGGCGTATCTCGTGGACGTAGGCCTCAAGGCGATGTGCGGTCGGCGTGGAATCCCACCGGCCCGAACCGGCCGTGGCGACGGGATGACAATGCGGTCACAAATCACCATTCCCGACATTGACCGAGCATTGTCGTCGACGGAGCCCGGCAGGTCCGCGACCTCGACGGGTGCAGGGTTCTCCACCTCCGAGATGGCCGGTTCGGCGACCGCGCCGGGCCGGCAGGTGGTCCGACAGGGCGATTCCGATTCCGTCACCGTGTACGACCAGGTTTCCGGCGCGAGCCGGGCGCTGGCTCTGACGGTTCAGACGGGAGTCGCCGTCAACGGGAGCCTCGGTGACGACGTGTCGGGGGTCGTCACCGAGGCCACCCGGACCTCTGCGGGTATGGCCGACGCTCCGCCCACCGGCTGTGGCCGGGGGCTGGGCCCGCTCCGATGGGCTCCACCGGATGGGTCAGGCGTCGACCAGGTCACCGCGCGGAGCACGTCCGGCCGGGTCGGCTGCGGGTTCCCCGACGGTGACGGCGGCGGGTCCGGCCGGGAATCGTAGGGTGAAGGTGGTGCCCTGCCCTACGGTGCTGGACACCGCCACGGTACCGCCGCGGGACTCCGCGATCGCCTTGACGATGGCCAGCCCCAGCCCACTGCCGGCCCGGTTGCCGGCCGTCGATGCGGTCTTGAAGATCTCGAAGATGCTGCCGAGATCGGCCGCCGGGACACCTGCCCCCGTGTCCCGCACGGTGAGTACCAACTCGTCGGCATGGGCGACCGCCGTCACCGCGATCGTGTCGCCCGGCGCGGTGAACTTGACCGCGTTCTCCAACAAGCAGTCGAGCATCGCCTCGAGGCGTTCGTTGTCTCCCTGGATCGTGCCGACCGCACTCTGGGAACTCCACGCCCGATCGGCGGTGACCGACCACCGCCGCAGGATCTCGGAAAGCATCCGGTCCACGTCGACCGGTTCCGGAACCGACGGCTGGACGACTCGGACCAGGGTGAGCAGGTTGGTGGCCAGTGCGGACGCCTTGACCAACTCGGCGACGACCAGTTCGGCATCCTCACGCACCGTCGCCTCGGCCGACTGGTCGGCGATGAGCTGCGCGTAACCACGGGCGATCGTCAGCCGGGTGCGGACCTCGTGGGAGCCGAAACGGGCCGCGTTCTCCCGCTGTTGACTTTGTAGGCGGTCGGCCTGTTGCAACGCCCGGAGTCGGGCCTGGGCGGCCCACTGCCGGTTCACGTGCCAGATCAGGATGGCCATGATGCCGCCCATCAGGGCGATCTCACTGCATTCCTCCCAGCCGATGATGCCCGAGGTGGCGTGCCCGACCAGCGCGACCCCGGTCACCGCGGTGATGAGGACGAACACCACCGCGGTGGCGCGAGAAGGCCACGGGCACAATCCGTAAAGCAGCGCGAAGCTGGCCCACACCAGATGGTAGGGAATGGTCTCCTGCCCGGGCATTGCGAAGGTGAGGTAGCAGTTCACCCCGGCGAACACCGCCCAGACGACGGCCAGGACTGCCTTAAGCCGTGAGTCGATACCCAACATTGCGCACCGTTTCGATCTTGTCGTTGGAGAGTTTCCACCGCAGCCGGCGCACACAGACGTCCACCACGTTCGTGCCGGTGTCGAACTTCGTTCCCCAGACCCGCTCGAGCAGCTCGGCCCGGGTACAGGGCTCCGGAGCCCGCTGGACCAGATACGACAGCAGCACGAACTCGCGCTGCGTCAGGGGGACGCGACGCCCGTCGACCACGAGTTCTCTCTGCTGCAAGTCGATCTCGACACCGGCGCTCCTGAGGTACCGGGTGAAGGTCGCCGGCGACGCGTGAGACGGCGCAGGGGTGCGAATGCGGGTGTTGACCCGGGCCAGCAGCTCGGCGTTGGCGAAGGGCTTGGCCAGGAAGTCGACCGCGCCGTGTTGAAGGACGCCGACCCTGGTCGCCACCTGCGTCATCGAGGACAACACCAGGACCCGACTCTCCGGGCGGAACCTCATCAACTCGGCCAGGACGTCCTCTCCCCGCCCGTCCGGCAGGACGAGGTCGAGCAGGATCAGGTCGGGGTCCACCGCGCGGACGGCGGTCAGCGCCTCACTCGCCGTCGCCGCCACGGTGACCGTGTATCCGGCACCGCTGAGGATGCGGGTGAGCAGTCGGGCCAGCATGGGCTCGTCGTCTACGACCACTATTCGGTTCACGTCGGTGTGGCTCGCCTTCCCCGCACAGCCCGGATGCCGCCGGACTCGCGACTGTCTGTAGTGCGATTAGACCTCATGCTGGTCCGTTCGGGAACCGTTTCGGCCGTTTATCCGTTATGGATGGGCTCATGGTGACGGTCGGTGACTCCTGAAATGACAGTTCTGTCATCTGACGCGAAAACACGGTTGCACGACGGCTAATGTATTTGGCCCCGACCTGCACTGGTGCCGACGAGCGTCGGAACGACCTCGTTCCCGAACACATGTACGACTGACTGGTAGGGTTCAGTTCATGACCCGCACGTTCCAGTCTTCGCTGTTCGACATGGATGGTGTCGTGAACGGCGCGGTCGATAGTGAGGACGTGACGGTGCGCGCGCTGCGCGGGAGCGTCCGGCGAACCCGACTCGGGGACGGCGCCTGGTTGGACCTGCGCCGGGGTTGGCTGACCGGCGCCGACATCCTGTTCGAGCGGCTCCGCGACGTGGTCCCCTGGCGTGCCGAATCACGGGTGATGTACGACCGAACGGTCGTCGTCCCTCGGTTGCTGTGCTTCTACGGCGAGGGGCATTCGCTACCGGATGTGGCGCTGACCGAGGCGCGCGATGTTCTCGATGCGTACTACCGAGTGGAGCTGGGGGAGTCGTTCGCCACCGCGAGGCTCTGCTTCTACCGCGATGGCCGGGACAGCGTCGCCTGGCACGGCGACCGGTTCGGTCGCAGCCGGACCGAGGACACGATGATCGCCATCCTGTCGGTGGGTGCCCCGCGTGGACTGCTGCTGCGCCCCCGCAACGGCGGACCGTCGCAGCGGTTCGAGGTCGGGCACGGCGACCTGCTGGTGATGGGTGGCAGCTGTCAGCGAACCTGGGATCACGCCGTCCCCAAAACCACAACACCGACCGGGCCGCGGATCAGCGTGCAGTTCCGGCCCCGCGGGGTGAGCTGATCATTTCGGCGGCAGCGTTCGGGCGTACTCGACGCCGACGGTCGCCCACCGCTGGAGAACGGCGACGTCCGCGAGATTCTCGCCCGACACCCGGAGCCAGCCGGCCAGTTCGCGACCGTTCATCACCATTCGCTCGGCGCCGTCGTCGAGCAGTGCCTCCGACCGTTCGGGATCGACCCGCACCATGATGCCGTCCGACCCACCGGCGACCGCCATGTGGCCGTCGACCAGGAAAGCCAGGCCGCCGAACATCGGCTTCTCGGACAGGTCGGGCTGACCGGCCAGGACCTCGCGGAGACGGGCGGCCAGCTCGCGGTCATACGCCATCGGATGAGTATGGACCGCGGGACCTTGTGCCCTATCCCGGTGGAGTCCCCGAGCGCACAGTCGACAGGCACGCGTCACCGGTGATCTAAACCGG
>JBDSLP010000059.1:0-6323 GCA_039916325.1 Nakamurella sp.
CCGATCCACATGTTCACCGTCGACCGGCACCTGATGGAGACCGCCGTCCAGGCCTCCCGGCTGGTCCGGCGCGTCCGCCGACCGGACCTGTTGCTGCTGGCGGCGATCTTCCACGACATCGGCAAGGGCACCGGCCAGGACCACAGCGTGGCCGGCGCGGAGATGATCCGTGGGTGGCTGGAACGCCTCGGCGTCGCCGACTCCGACATCGTCACCGTCACCTCGCTGATCCGACACCACCTGCTGCTGGCCGACACCGCCTCCCGGCGCGACCCGGAGGATCCGGCCACGATCGCCTCGATCGCCGCGGTCATCCCCGATCTGGACACCCTGCAACTGCTCGCCGCGCTCACCGAGGCGGACAGCCGCGCGGCGGGTCCCAAGTCCTGGTCGACCTGGAAGGCGGCGCAGGTCGCGCGGCTGGTCGCGCGGTCCGCGTCCGCGATCGGCTCGGGGGCACCCCGGGTCGCGGTGCCCGCCGTCTCGGCCCGGGAGAGCGAACTGCTCGCCCGGGCGGCCGGTGGCAGCGTCGAGGTGCGGGTGGACACCGGGCTCGGCGGCCTCACCGTCACCCTGGCCGCCCCCGACCGGCCAGGTCTGCTGGCCGCCGCGGCCGGCACCCTGACCCTGCACCGGTTGACCATCCGGGGAGCCACCGCGCGCACCGTGGACGGCACCGCCCTGCAGGTCTGGACGGTGCAGTCACAGTTCGGTGACGCCCCACAGGCCGACACGGTGCGGGCCGACCTGACCCGCGCGATGGACGGTGGCATCGACGTCGCCGCGGCGCTGGGCAAGCGGGAGCCGGCCACCGCCCGGGTGCCGGCACCCGCTCCGCTGGTGGAGCTGATCCCGGCCGCGTCCGCTCAGGCCACGGTGCTGCAGGTCCGGGCCCACGACGTGCCCGGTCTGCTGCACCGCATCACCGGGGCGCTGGCCGCCGCCGGCGCGACCGTCACCACCGCGCTGGTGGACACCCTGGGCTCGGAGGTCGTCGACGTCTTCTACCTGGTCGGACCGGACGGCAACCCGCTGTCCGCGGAGTCGGCCGAGCGGGTGGTCGTCGCGGTGGGTCGGGCAGCCGGCCCGGCAACCGATAATCTGCTCTGATGTTCGACACACTCTCCGATCGGCTCGCCGGCGTCTTCACCTCGCTGCGCGGGAAGGGCCGGATCACCCCGGCCGACCTCGACGCCACCGCCCGCGAGATCCGCATCGCCCTGCTCGAGGCCGACGTCGCGTTGCCGGTGGTCCGCTCGTTCATCGCCGCGGTCAAGGAACGCGCCGGTGGCGTGGTGGTGTCGCAGGCGCTGAACCCCGCGCAGCAGATCATCAAGATCGTCAACGAGGAGCTGATCACCATCCTCGGGGGCGAGACCCGGCGGCTGGAGTTCGCTAAGACCGGGCCGACGGTCATCATGCTGGCGGGCCTGCAGGGCGCCGGGAAGACGACGCTGGCGGGCAAGCTCGCGTACTGGTTGCGCACCAACGGTCACACTCCGCTGCTGGTCGCCTGCGACCTCCAGCGGCCCAATGCGGTGACCCAGCTGCAGGTGGTCGGCGAACAGGCCGGCGTGCCGGTATATGCGCCGTTCCCCGGCAACGGAGTGGGCGATCCCGTCCGGGCCGCCCGCGACGGTCTCGCCGAGGCCCGGGCGCGGCACCACGACATCGTCATCGTCGACACCGCCGGCCGGCTTGGCGTCGACCAGGAGATGATGGCCCAGGCGGCCGCCATCCGCGACGCGGTCAACCCCGACGAGACGCTGTTCGTCCTCGACGCGATGGTCGGCCAGGATGCCGTCACCACCGCCGAGGCGTTCCGGGACGGGGTCGGATTCACCGGCGTCGTGCTGACCAAGCTCGACGGTGATGCCCGTGGTGGTGCGGCGCTGTCGGTGCGCCACGTCACCGGCGCGCCGATCATGTTCGCCTCCACCGGCGAGAAGATGCGCGAATTCGACGTCTTCCACCCCGAGCGGATGGCGTCCCGGATCCTCGGCATGGGCGACATGCTCACCCTCATCGAGCAGGCCGAACAGGTCTTCGAGGCCGATCAGGCCGAGGAGATGGCCCTCAAGATGGGCGAGGGGTCCTTCACCCTCGAGGATTTCCTGCAGCAGATGCAGTCGTTGAAGAAGATGGGTCCGCTGGCCGGCATCCTCGGCATGCTGCCCGGTGCGGCCGGCATGAAGGAACAGCTCGCCGGAGTGGACGACCGGGACATCGACCGCACCGCGGCGATCATCCAGTCGATGACGCCGCAGGAGCGGGCCGACCCGAAGATCCTCAACGCCTCCCGCCGGCAGCGCATCGCCCGGGGTTCCGGCTCCACGGTGGCCCAGGTCGGCGGCCTGGTCGAGCGGTTCTACGAGGCCCGCAAGATGATGGCTGCGATGGCCGGCCGGTTCGGTATGCCCGGCGCGCGTCCGCAGCGGTCGGTCAAGGGCAGGAAGGGCAAGAAGGGCAGCGGGCGCGGCCCGACGCCACCGAAGATCAAGGGCGGCTTTCCCGGTGGGCTCGCCGGCATGCTGCCCCCGGGTGGGATGCCGGGTGGGATGCCGGGGATGCCGTCGGGCGGTCCGGGTGGGTTGCCGCAGCTGCCGCCGGGGTTCGATTTCGACCCGTCGAAGATCCAGTTGCCGAAGGGCAAGTGAGCACCGACCTGCTCCACGTCACGGGTACCGACCCGGTCACCGCGCGACCGGTCGATCACTGGATCGCCGACGGGGTCTTCGTCGACGCCCCGTCGGACCGGGGTGCAGCCGGGATCACGCTGACCGGGTGGGTGCTGCCGGGGTTCGTCGACGCCCACTGCCATGTCGGCTACTCCCGGGCGGGGGTCGCCACCCTGCCCGAGGCGGTGCTACAGGCGCGCACCAACCTCGCCGCCGGGGTCACCGCGATCCGCGACTGCGGGTCACCGCTGGACACGTCGTCGCTGGTGGGGCGGCCGGATCTGCCGGTGCTGGTCCGGGCCGGCCGTCACCTGGCCCGGCCGAAGCGCTACATCCGGGGCCTGGGCGTCGATCTGGACGACCCGGCCGAACTGCCCGCCGAGGTCGGCCGGCAGGTGGCCTACGGCGGCGGCTGGATCAAGCTGGTGGGGGACTGGATCGACCGTTCGACCGGCGACCTGGCGCCGCTGTGGCCGGACGACGTCCTCGCCGACGCGGTGGCGATCGCGCACGCCGGCGGCGCGCGGGTCACTGCGCACGTGTTCGGCGGGGACGCGATCCCGGGTCTGCTGGCCGCCGGTATCGACTGCCTCGAGCACGGCACCGGACTCACCGACGCCGCCATCGCCGAGATGGTCCGCCGCGGGGTGCACCTGGTCCCGACCCTGATCAACGTGGCGAACTTCCCGGACTTCGCCGCCGCGGCCGCCCGGTTCCCGATCTACGCCGCGCACATGCGTGACCTGCACGCCCGCTCGGACGCCACCATCGTCGCCGCGCTGGCCGCCGGGGTCGACGTCCACGCCGGGACCGACGCCGGCGGGTTCGTCGAGCACGGCCGCATCGTGGACGAGGTGCACGCGCTGATCCGGGTCGGGGAGCGGGCCGGGATGACTGTCACCGATGTCCTGGACGCCGCGTCCGGTCGCGCCCGCCGCTGGTTGGACCTGTCCGGCCCGGACCTGGGGACCGCGGCCGATCTGGTCGTGTACCCCGTCGACGTGGCGGCCATGCCCGACGCGCTGGCGGCCCCGACCGCGGTGATCCGGGCGGGCCGGCTTGTCGACGGTGGAGATCACGCCGCCTGATCAGCTAAACTCGACCGTCGATCCAAAATCCAGACTGATACCTGTCTGCAGTCCGCACTCAAGAAGTTGAAGGAGCACGTCCCTCGTGGCCGTCAAGATCAAGCTTGCTCGCATCGGAAAGATCCGCGAGCCGTTCTACCGTGTCGTCGTCGCCGACGCCCGGACCCGTCGTTCGGGCCGCGCCATCGAGGCGATCGGTAAGTACCACCCGAAGAACGATCCCAGCGTCATCGAGATCGACTCCGAGCGGGCCCAGTACTGGCTCTCGGTCGGCGCCCAGCCCACCGAGTCCGTCGAGGCGCTGCTGAAGGTCACCGGTGACTGGCAGAAGTTCAAGGGCCTGCCGGGCACCGAGGGCACCCTGAAGCCGCAGCCGGAGAAGGCCGACAAGCGTGCCCTCTACGAGGCCGCCATCGCCGCCATCGGTAACGACGGTGGCAGCGACGCGACCACCCCGCGCCGGAAGGCCGCTGAGAAGCCGGCCGCCGAAGTCGCCCCGGCCGAGTCCGAGTAATTCGTGCTCACCGAGGCGTTGGAGCATCTGGTCCGAGGCATCGTCGATCATTCCGATGACGTCGACGTCACGCTGACCACCTCCCGTCAGGGCCGGACCCTGCAGGTCCGGGTGCACCCTGACGACCTCGGCAAGGTGATCGGCCGCAATGGCCGGACCGCCACCGCGCTGCGGACCGTGATGACCGCGGTCGGTGGCCGGGGCATCCGCGTCGATGTCGTCGACACCGATCGCTGACGCGTCCGCTGCTTTGCCGCACATGACGGAACTCACCGTCGGCCGTATCGGTCGACCCCACGGTCTCCGTGGCGAGGTCACCGTGGACATCAGGACCGACGACCCCCGCGAGCGTTTCGCTCCGGGGGCTTCGTTGCGTACGGAGCCCCCGGCCCGTGGGCCGCTCACGGTGGCGTCGTTCCGGATCATCTCCGGGCTCAACGTGGTCCGCTTCGACGGATGCGATGACCGCAACGCCGCCGAGACGCTGCGCGGCACGATGCTCGTGGTGGACATGGACGCCCTGCCCGTCCTGACCGACGACGACGAGTTCTACGACCACGAGTTGATCGGTCTGGTCGCACACCTGCAGGCCGCCGACGGCGGGGTCGGGGACGTGATCGGACCGATCACCGCCCTGTTGCACCTGCCGGCCAACGACGTGCTCGTGGTCGCCACCGATCGGATGGCCGCGGGTGAGGTGCTGATTCCGTTCGTCAAGGTGGTCGTGCCCGTCGTCGACGTCGCCGCCGGGGTCGTGGTGGTCGATCCGCCCGACGGGCTGTTCGAATAGTCCTGATGCGGATCGACGTCGTCACCATCTTCGCGGAATACCTCTCGCCGCTGCGAGAGTCGTTGCTGGGCAAGGCCATCGGCGCCGGGCTCATCCAGCTCGGGGTGCACGACCTGCGGGCCTTCACCACCGACCGGCACCGCACCGTCGACGACACCCCGTACGGCGGTGGTCCCGGGATGGTGATGAAGCCCGATGTGTGGGGGCGAGCGCTGGACGCGATCTGTTCCCCGACGACCACGCTGATCGTGCCGACGCCGGCGGGGGAACCGTTCACCCAGGCCGTCGCCGAGGAGCTCGCCACCGCCGAACACCTGGTGTTCGCCTGCGGGCGGTACGAGGGCATCGACCAGCGGGTGGCCGACGAGGCGGGGTCCCGGATGACGGTGCGGGAGTTGTCGATCGGTGACTACGTTCTCGCCGGCGGCGAGGCGGCGGTGCTGGTCATCGTCGAGGCGGTCGCGCGGCTGATCCCCGGCGTGCTGGGGAACCCGGTCAGCGCGGTGCAGGACAGCTTCGGGTCCGACGCGCCCGGGCGGTTGGAGGCGCCGAGTTACACCCGGCCGGAGACGTACCGTGGTCTACCGGTACCCCCGGTGCTCCTGTCGGGCAACCACGCCGCGATCGACGGCTGGCGCCGCGAGCAGTCGCTGAGGCGGACCCGGGAGCGCCGCCCGGATCTGCTCGGCGAGCATGGGTCGGGTTAGGAATCCGGCGGAGATTTCGCGTACGACCGCCCTTCTGGCAGACTAGAAGGGTTGCCTTTCTGACTGTAAGGATTCTTCGATGAACACCCTGGATGTACTGGACGCCGCGTCGCTGCGCTCCGACCTGCCCTCCTTCCGCCCCGGCGACTTCGTACGGGTCCACGTGAAGGTCATCGAGGGCGCCCGGTCCCGTGTGCAGGTCTTCGCCGGACACGTCATCCGTCGTCAGGGCGGTGGCATTCGCGAGACCTTCACCGTCCGCAAGATCAGCTTCGGCGTCGGCGTCGAGCGCACCTTCCCGGTGCACTCCCCGAACCTGGACAAGGTCGAGCTGGTCACCCGTGGCGACGTGCGCCGCGCGAAGTTGTACTACCTGCGCGATCTCCGGGGCAAGAAGGCCAAGATCAAGGAAAAGCGCGACGTCCGCTGACGCGCAACAACAGTCTCCTGCGGACGAGTCGCGCCCCCGGATGTCGGTCAGCGGACCTGACGGTCTGATCGGCCCGGACGGTTCTGCCGGCAACGACGGTGCCGAACTGGCTCCCC
>JBDSLP010000060.1:0-12462 GCA_039916325.1 Nakamurella sp.
CCCGGAGTGGAGGTGCTCGGTCCAGCTGCCCCGGCCGCCGGGCTTCGTCGGAGCCGGTGGCTGACGTTTCCGGGCGGCGGTCGCGCTCACCGGCAGCTTCGGAAACCCAGCCGCCCGACGGGCGAGCCGGCGCTTCGGGGTCGGCATCATTGCGGAGAACAGCGACTTCGGTCGACGGGCCATCTGGATCAGTATCGGGGTCAGCCCCGGACGAAGTGCACCAGCAGCGGCAGCACCGCAGCCCGCCGCCACCGAGACCAGGACCGGCAATCAGTCGGTCCGCAGGCTGCGGCCGGCCGGACCAACGGCAGGGGCAGCGCCACCGTCGCCGGCCCCAGCACTCAGCCGGTGGCGGCGCGGTGCCGGGCGGCGAGGGCGGCGTACCGGACGGCGCTGTCCAGGTTCGCGGCCACCTCCTCGTCGGTCAGCTGCCGGCGCACCTTGGCCGGAGATCCGGCCAGCAGGCTGCGCGGCGGGATGACCTGGTCACCGAGCACGAGGGCGCCGGCGGCGATCAGGGAGCCGGTGCCGACCACCGCGCCGTTGAGCACGATGGCGCCCATCCCGATCAGGCAGGCGTCCTCAATGGTGCAGCCGTGCAGGATGGCGCCGTGTCCGACGGTGACGTCGTCACCGATCACCGCAGGGTGGCCGGGGTCGGCGTGCACCACCACGTTGTCCTGCAGGTTGGTGCGGTGCCCGACGGTGATCGAACTGATGTCGGCGCGCAGCACGGCGCCGTAGAAAACGCTGGCTCCGGCGGCCAGCGTGGCGTCACCGATGACGGTGGCGGTCGGGGCCAGCCAGGCGTCCGGGTCGATCTGTGGGGTGTGTCCGTCGAAGCTCAGCACGGTGGTCATGGTGCGATCCTGTCACCGGACCGGCATCACGCGGACCGGGGCCTCACCGTCGCGGTGTGGCCGCCCGCTTCCGGGCCGATTCGATCCGCGCCGAAAGCACGATGCCGATGACGGCACCGACGACCGCGCCGACTCCCACCCAGACGAGCACCGTCAAGCCCCAGGGACTGCTGGCCACCAGACCGACGACGAGGCCCACCAGAGCACCGACGAGGGCGAGGATGGCAATCCGGGCGAGGACTCTGGCGAACATGACGGCTCCCGGGGTCGGTGATCGAGGCGACGAACTGTCCTCCAGTTTGTACCCGATCGCCGGTGGCCGGACGGCTTCCGTGCGGCGGTTAAGCTCCGACGATGCTGCTGTCCGACCGTGACCTGCTGGCTGAGATCGACAACGGCCGCCTGGGCATCGACCCGTTCGACCCGACCCTGATCCAGCCGTCGAGCATCGACGTCCGGCTGGATCGGTACTTCCGGGTCTTCAACAACTCCCGGTACACCCACATCGACCCGTCGCAGCAGCAGGACGACCTCACCTCGCTGGTCGAGCCGGCCGGTGACGACCCGTTCGTGCTGCACCCGGGCGAGTTCGTGCTGGGGTCGACGTTCGAGGGGGTGTCGCTGCCCGACGACCTGGCGGGTCGGTTGGAGGGCAAGTCGTCGTTGGGCCGGCTGGGACTGCTGACCCACTCCACCGCCGGCTTCGTCGATCCGGGGTTCAGCGGTCACATCACGCTGGAGCTGTCGAACATGGCGAACCTGCCGATCACCCTGTGGCCGGGGATGAAGATCGGCCAGCTCTGCCTGTTCCGGATGTCCAGCCCCGCCGAGCACCCGTACGGTTCGGCCGTCTACGGGTCCCGGTATCAGGGTCAGCGGGGTCCCACGCCGTCCCGGGCGTTCCTGAACTTCCGGCGGGACAGCACCGTCCGCTGAGAGGATCGCGACAGGTGCGAGCCGACGCCGCGCGACTGGGTACGGTCGTGATCAGGCGTGGCGGGCCGGCCTGTGAGGGTCGGCCCGGCCACGGTCACGACCGGCTCCCCGCCCGCCGGCGTCAGCTGGAAGGTCGTCCCACGTGACTCTGTTGAACTTCGTCCTCGCGCCGCTGTCGATCGCTCTGATCGTGCTCGGATTCGGCATGCTCGGCGTGGCCGCGATCCGGATGACGAGGACCGTCCGACTCGGCCAGCCGGACCCGACCCGCAACGGTCCGGTCGGTCCGCGGTTGAAGACGATGCTGACCGAGACCCTCGGTCACACCCGGATGCTCAAGTGGGGCATCGTCGGCGTCGCGCACTGGTTCGTGATGGTCGGCTTCGGGGCGCTGGTGCTGACCCTGGTCGAGGCGGTGGGCGAGACCTTCCAACCCGACTACGAGCTGCCGATCATCGGCAACTGGTCGCTGTGGGGCCTGTTCGTCGAATTCATCGCGCTGACCACCATCCTGGGCATCGGCGCACTGATCGTCATTCGGCAGGTCAGCCACCCGCGCGTCGCCGAGCGCAAGTCCCGCTTCGTCGGGTCCAACTTCGCGCAGGCGTACTTCGTCGAAGCGGTCATCGCGATCATCGGCGTCTGCATCTTCCTGATCCGCGGCTTCAAGGACGCCAACGGTCTGCTGCCCTACCCGACGTGGGCGGCCCCGATCTCGCATGCGCTCGGAGCCATCCTGCCGGCTTCGACGGCCGCGATCTCGATCGTCGCGTTCGTCAAGGTGCTGGTCTCGATGGTGTGGTCGATCGTGATCGCCCGCAACCTCACCATGGGGGTGGCCTGGCACCGGTTCACCGCCTTCTTCAACATCTACTTCAAGCGCGAGGACGACGGCGGTCCGGCGTTGGGTGCCTTGAAGCCGATGATGTCCGGCGGTGCGGTGCTCAACCTGGAGGAGGCCGACCCGGAGACCGACACGTTCGGGGCCGGCAAGGTGGAGGATTTCTCGTGGAAGGGCTGGCTGGACTTCAACACCTGCACCGAGTGCGGGCGCTGCCAGTCGCAGTGCCCGGCCTGGAACACCGGTAAGGCGCTCTCGCCCAAGATCGTGATGCTGCAGCTACGCGACCACGCGTTCGCCAAGGCGCCGTACCTGGCCGCGGGGGGCGGTAAAGACGCGGAAGGCAACGAGAAGGGCACCGCGGAGCAGCTGGCGAAGGTCCCGGCGTCGGCGCTGCTGGAGGCGGAGCGCCCGCTGGTCGGTCCCGCCGACCTGGACGGCATCATCGACCCGAGCGTGCTCTGGGACTGCACCACCTGCGGGGCCTGCGTCGAGCAGTGCCCCGTCGACATCGAGCAGGTCGACCACATCGTGGACATGCGTCGCTACCAGGTGATGATCGAGTCGGAGTTCCCGACGGAGCTCGGCGGACTGTTCAAGAACCTGGAGAACAAGGGCAACCCCTGGGGGCAGAACAACCGCGACCGGATGGACTGGGCCAAGGGGCTGGAGTTCGAGGTGCCGGTCGTCCAGGGCGAGCTGGACGACGATACCGAGTACCTGTTCTGGGTCGGCTGCGCCGGCGCGTTCGAGGAGAAGGCGCGCAAGACCACCCGGGCGATCGCCGAGCTGCTGCACATGGCCGGGGTCAGCTTCGCCGTGCTCGGCACCGAGGAGACCTGCACCGGCGATCCGGCCCGCCGGGCCGGGAACGAGTTCCTGTTCCAGATGATGGCGCAGCAGAACGTCGAGGTCATCAACGCCGCCTTCGGTGACCGGGAGCGTCGCAAGGTCGTCGTCAGTTGCGCGCACTGTTTCAACACGCTGCTCAACGAGTACCCGTCGCTCGGCGGCAGGTACGAGGTGGTCCACCACACCCAGCTGCTGAACAAGCTGGTCCGGGACAAGAAGCTGGTGTCGGTGGCGCCCGTCGATCGCGGTGCGAAGACCGTGACCTATCACGACCCCTGCTACCTCGGTCGACACAACGGTGTCTACAGCCCGCCGCGGGAGCTCATCGAGGCGTCGGGGGCGACCCTGGCCGAGATGCCGCGCAATTCCGTCCGCTCGTTCTGCTGCGGTGCCGGCGGTGCCCGGATGTGGATGGAGGAGAAGACCGGCAAGCGGATCAATCTCGAGCGGGTCGACGAGGCTCTGGGTACCGGAGCCGACACGGTCATCACCGGATGCCCGTTCTGCTCGATCATGCTCGACGACGGCATGACCACCCGCCAGAGTGAGGGTGCGGCGGCCGGGAACTCAACGACGACCGAGGTGATGGACGTGGCCAGGATGCTGCTCGCTTCGATGAAGGGGACACCCCAGTGAGTGCAGCGAGCACAGAACAGCGCACGTTCGGACGTCTGGCGCTCTCGGGGGCGGCGCACGCGTCGGCCTCGGTGGTGGGCCTGGGCTGCTGGCAGCTCGGTGGTGACTGGGGCGACGTCAGCGAGGACGACGCGCTTGCGGTGCTGCGTGCCGCGCACGAGTCCGGGGTGACGTTCTTCGACACCGCCGACGTCTACGGCGACGGCCGCAGCGAGTCGTTGATCGCCCGATTCCGCGCCGAGCTCGGCGACGCTGCCGACTCGATCATGGTCGCGACCAAGGTCGGCCGCCGGGCCGACCCGTTCGTCGCCGAGACATACACCGGGGAGAACCTGCGGGCCTGGGTCGACCGCAGCCGCACCAACCTGGCGATGGACACCCTCGACCTGGTTCAGTTGCACTGCCCGCCGCCCGCGGTCTACGACATGGATCCGGTCTTCGACGTGTTGGCCGAACTTCGGTCGGAGAAGGCCATCGCCGGTTTCGGTGTGTCGGTGGAGACGTGCGCCGAGGCGCTGACCGCGATCGCCCGACCGGGGGTGGTCAGCGTGCAGATCATCCTGAACGCGTTCCGGTTGAAGCCACTGGACGAGGTGCTGCCCGCGGCCGCGGAGGCGGGTGTGGGCGTCATCGCCCGGGTGCCGCTGGCCAGCGGGCTGCTCGCCGGGAAGTACACCAGCGCGACGACGTTCGACGAGACCGACCACCGGAACTACAACCGCGACGGCGCGGCGTTCGACATCGGTGAGACCTTTTCCGGGGTGGACTACGAGACCGGTCTGGCCGCCGTCGAGGAGCTCAGAGCCGCACTGCCCGAGGATGTTCCGCTGGCACCGGCGGCGCTGCGTTGGATCATCGAGCAACCCGGTCTGACGACTGTCATCCCGGGCGCGCGGAACGCCGCCCAGGTCCGGCGCAACGCCGCCGCCGGATCATCGGAGCTGCCGGCCGGCTTCACGGATGCGGTCCGCACGGTCTACAACGAGATGCTGCGGGCGGACATCCACCCGCGCTGGTAGCCGTGGCTCAGCTGTCGCCCATCGACGCTCGGAGCGCGGCCAGCCGCTCCTGCGCAGCCCGGTTCCGCTGGTCGGTCGTCGTGGCCTGATCCCGACCGGCCCCGCTGAGCGCGTCGAGCTCAGCCTGTCCGGCGGCGGTGGCGGACCGGGCGTCGATCCTGGCCCGCATGTCATCCATCGTCGGCACGGTCGGGTCGAACTCGGAACTTTCCGACATCGCTGTCTCCTCGGTTCGGTTCCCTCCGACCCTACGCATCGCCGCGTGGTCGAGGTCCCGGACGGGGCAGGTTTGGCCCGGCCGCGTCAGGCTGCGATTCTTGGTCGATGCGCCCGATCATCCAGAGCCGCAAGCTCCAGCACGTCCGGTACGACGTCCGTGGTCCGATCCTGGTCGAGGCCGAGCGGCTGGAGGCCCAGGGCCACCGGATCCTCAAGCTCAACATCGGCAATCCAGCCCCGTTCGGCTTCAGTGCCCCGGAGGCGATCGTCGCCGACATCGTGCACAACCTCGCCCAGGCGCAGGGCTACTCCGACTCGCGCGGCATCTATTCAGCGCGGACCGCCGTCGCGCAGTACTACCAGGGCCGCGGCTTGACCGACACGTCCAACGACGACGTCTTCATCGGCAACGGAGTCTCCGAGCTGATCACGATGGTGCTGCAGGCGTTCCTGGACGACGGCAACGAGATCCTGGTGCCGGCCCCGGACTACCCGCTGTGGACCGGCGCGGTGTCGCTGTCCGGCGGGACACCGGTGCACTATCGGTGCGACGAGAACGACGGCTGGAACCCCGATCTCGCCGACATTGAAGCCAAGATCACCCCGCAGACCCAGGGGTTGGTGATCATCAACCCGAACAACCCGACGGGCGCGGTCTACAGCGCGGAGACCGTTCGCGGGTTGGTCGACATCGCCCGCCGGCACGAGCTGGTCGTCTTCAGCGACGAGATCTACGAGAAGATCCTCTTCGACGACGCGGTGCACCACCACACCGCCACGTTCGCCGGTGACGACGTGCTGTGTCTGACGTTCAGCGGGCTGTCCAAGGCGTACCGGGTGTGTGGCTACCGGGCCGGCTGGATGATGATCTCCGGGCCCCGGCACGTCGCTGAGAACTTTCTCGAGGGGCTGACTTTGCTGGCCAACATGCGGATGTGCGCGAACGTGCCGGGCCAGTACGCGATCCAGACCGCGCTGGGCGGATATCAGTCGATCGAGGAGTACATCCATCCCGGGGGCCGGTTCTACGAGCAGAGCGCGCTGGCCGCGCGGTTGCTGAACGAGATCCCTGGTGTGAGCTGCGTGAAGCCGCGGGGCGCGCTGTACTGCTTCCCACGCCTGGATCCCGCCGTCTACCCCATCGAGGACGACGAGGCGTTCGTGCTCGGCCTGCTGCGGGACAAGAAGATCCTGGTCACCCACGGCACCGGGTTCAACTGGTTCAACCCCGATCACTTCCGGCTGGTCACGCTGCCTGACGTCGACACTCTGACCGAGGCGATCGGCCGGATCGGGGACCACCTGGCCACCCTGCGCTGAGCGGGTCCACCCCGGTGTCTGCGGGCGCGAACAGCAGACCCCGTGCACCTTTCGGCTCGGAACGGGCGGGTTCAGAAGTAGTCACGCACGTGCCGGGGTCGGTGCAGCGCCAGCCCGTCGAGCACGGTGTCGTGGTCGGTCGGTCCGGACAGCAGACCGGCGAACCTCAGGTTGGCGGCGGTCTGGGCGCCCGTCCAGAGCAGAGCCAGTCCGTTCGGGGTCAGGGTCGGGCGGTCCGAGCCGGCGGCCACCCGTTCGGTGATGGTGCCGTCGGCTCCGCGTCGCACCCGGTAGCCGCCGTCGGTGTGCGCGATCCGGTCCCCGACGATGTCGACGGTGACCTCGGCGGCCGGTCCGCCCGGGATCAGGGCCAGCGCCGCGGCCACGTCGAGCACCCGCAGCATGTACGGGTGCCGCTCGACGGGCGTCCAGCGGTTGGCCGGCAGCACCAGCCGGGCCGGGTCGTCGCCCGAGGTGTACACACGGACCCGTGGCGCCACCGAGGCGAACGATCCGAACAGGCGCCACAGGGCGCGGTGGCCGTCGGCAGTCAGCGCGATCAGCTCCTCGACCTCGATGACGGCTGTGTCGTCGTAGCCGGCACCGCGGTTCCACGAGGCAAAACCGACAACGCCGCCGTGGATGTCGAGGGCCAAGGTGACGGCGGTGACCCCGTCGAGGAGCTCCCGGTCGGTGGCGCCGAAGGTCAGGCCGCGCCGGGTCAGCGGTCCGTTCTGAGCCGCGGCCCAGGTGTCGTACACGTCGCGGACCGCCGGCATGTCGTCGATGGTGGCCCGCCGGGTGGTGACGTCGACGGGGGCACGGACCGATGCGAGGTCGGCGGTGTGCAGCTCGACGAGGTCGTAGGAGCTGATCAGCTCGTAGCCGGTGCCGCGGTATATCCCGGGCGCCGTCGGATACAGCGTCGAAAGCACGTCGCCACGGGTGGTCGCCTCGCTCAGCAGGGCACCGAACAGGTCGGCGAGCAGCCCCTCGCCTCGATGTTCGGCGGCCACCGTGACCCCGGCGATCCCGCAGGTGGGCACCTCGCGGCCGCCCCACCACGATCGCCGCTGCAACCCGACGATCCGGGCCAGCAGCCGGTCGCCGTCGAAGGCGCCCCAGTGGTCGCGCCCCTCGGCGAAGATCCGGTCGCGGGTGGGCGGCGTCATTCCGACGGGGAGGTCGCCGAAGGCTTCCAGACCGAGGGTCATCGTCTGCTCGAAGTCGTCGGGGGTGAGCCGCCGGACGGTGCGACCACTACGACCACCGGTGCTGCTCATCGGGCTCCGTCCGTTGCTGGGCCCCGCCACGCTACGCGGCGCACGAGTACGTGGTGCGCTACCCGTGCCCTGGGCGGAAGAGCTCGCGCGGCAGCTCGCCGTCCACCGCCTCGATCGTCATCGACCAGCCGCCACTGTGTGAGGAGCCGCCGATCTCGGTGAGGGCCACGACCACCCCGGTCCCGCGGTCCAGCCGGATCAGCCAGGCGATCGGACGGTCCCCCGGCCTGCCGATCACACCGTCTGTCTCGGCCAACCGTCGGGCGGCCTGGGCCCCGTCGAGCAGCGGGCAGCACGAACACCGTGCCGCGTACGCCGGGGTGGTCACCAGCTGCGCCTCCCACGCGGGGCGCCCGTGGTGGTCGACCTCCCGGGGGCCGTCGACCACCTCGATCGGCGGCCAGAGCGGCGACCAGCCGCCCTCGTCGTCGGAGGAGACACCGTCGGCCAGCTCGAACGGATGAAGCATGGCCACCCACCGATAGGTCTGGAACATCGGGTCGTCGAACCGCTCCGGCACGTCCCACGAGCCCGGTCGTCGGGCCACCAGTCCGTCAGCGCGGAAGGTGGGGTCACCGTCCAGTGCGGGCAATCCTGCACCGGGCGCGCGGCACCAGTCCGACTGGACGAGACGCCCGTCCAGCCGCTCCACCCGGACACCGTGTGGACGGCCGACGTAGGCCCGGATCGGTTCACCCGGATAGACCGGACCGTCGTGGACCAGCGTGAACTGCAGCGTCCGCCACAGCCACGGCGACGACCGCGCCAGAGCGCGGAAGTCGGCGGCGGTCACCGTCGTCGCGTCGCGGCCGCCGCCGGTCACCGGTTGTACGCCGGCATCGTGCCCTTGAGCGGTTCACCTGCAGCATCACACTGTGCGACGACGTCGTCGGGCAGCGGGCCGGCGTCGGCCGCCGCGATGGTCGCTTCGATCTGCTCCACCTTGGACCCGCCGATGAGCACCGATGACACCACCGGCTTGGACAGCAACCAGCGGATGGCGAGCTCCGGAACGCTGATCCCGGCCTGGGCCGCGATCAGCGAAAGCGTCTCCACCGCCTCGAAGTTCGCCTTGTTCCAGTACCGGTCGCGGTACATACCGGCGATCGCCGCGGAGCCGAACCGGCCCTCCGTCGGCATCTCGGTCAACGTGTAGCGGCCGGTGAGGAGACCGGCGCCCAGCGGGTTGTAGACGATGGTCGCGACCCCGGACGTCATACTGAACTCGACGTATTCGTCTTCGAGGCGACGCGCGATCAGGTTGTACATCTGCTGCGCCAGAACCGGTCTCGGGGCGCCGACCGCTTCGCAGATCTGCAGGATCTCGGCCACCTGCCACGCGGAGTAGTTGCTGACACCGATCGAGCGCACGGTGCCTTCGCGGACGAAATCGGCCAGCGTGGAAAGCGTCTCGGTCAGCGGGACGGATCGATCCGGCCGGTGCAGGTAGTAGATGTCGACGCTGTCGACTCCCAGCCGACGCAGTGAGCCGTGGAGCGATCGCCGTAGTCCCGATGCCGACAGCAGGGCGGCGTCGCCGGAATCGCCGGGGTAGATACCGGCTTTGGTGGCCAGCACGACCTTGTCGCGGCGGCCCTTCAGCAGCCCACCGACGATCTCCTCCGACTTCCCGCCCGCGTAGCCGTTGGCGGTGTCCAGCGAGGTGACACCGGCGGCCAGGGCCGCATCAACCATGCGCTGGGCGAGGCCGGCGTCGGCGGTGTCGCCGAACGTCATCGTGCCCAGCACCAGCTCAGACTGCGGTACCGGAACGCCGGCGAGATCCAGATACTTCATGAGTTCCCCGTTTTCTGTCGTGACCCGGCACGCGGACGGGTCGACATCGAGTCTGCCGGTCCGGGACCGGGGGTGGCCCGAAGGATGCCGTTTCTCATACTATTGCGCACAACACGCAAGTGTTGTAGCGTTTTTCACGCCAGAGGTGGGTACGATTCCCGATACTGCGCCAAGCCCCCGACGCTGATGCCGCCCTTCCGTCCAGCCGTCATCACCGCAGGTGTGCTTCCATCGAGGCCGGTAGGAGATCCTTAAGATGATCCGTATCGCCGTCATCGCGGATGACTTGTCCGGTGCGGTCGAGTCAGCTGCCTCGTTCTTGCTGCGTACAACGCGCATAATCGTGACCTTGACCGCGCGATCAGGGTCACCACCGGAGCTGGCCGTGGACGCGGATGTGCAGGTGCTGGACACCGACAGTCGCGAACTGACCGCGGCGGCGTCGGCCGACCGGGCGGCGTCGGCCGCCGCGGCCGTGATCGACGTGCCGGTGGTGGTCAAGAAGATCGATTCCCTGCTCCGCGGGCACATCGCGGCTGAGCTGCAGGCCCTACGCGTCACGCGCCCCCATCTGATCGTGGCGCCCGCGTTGCCCGCTACCGGCCGGACCGTCCGAGACGGTCGGGTCTGGGTGGGCGACCAGTTGCTGCACGAGAGCGACGGCTGGCGCGCCGAGGCGGGGGAGCGCCCGCTGACGGTGGCGCATGCTCTGTATCCGATTCCCACGGTGGTCGTGTCGTTGACGACCGTGCGGGGCCCCGGTCTCGCCGAGCGACTGCACGAGATCCTGGCGGCAGGAACGGTTCCGGTGTGCGACGCACTGGCCGACGACGACCTCGACCGAATTGTGGCCGCCGGCGACGGCCTCGACCGTCCGATCCTGGTCGGATCGGCCGGGATCACCGCCGCAGTGGCTCGACGACTGCCGCCGTCGGATGGTGCGGTTCCCACCTCGCAGATCCGTCGGTCCGGCTCGCTGTTGGTGGTTGTCGGAAGTGCCGCACCGATGATCGGTCACCAACTGGCCGCTCTCACGGCCCGCGGCGCGCAGGCGGTCGTGCTCCATCCGGCCGAACTGTTCGTGGCCGCCGACGATGAGGCTGCCCTCGTCGCGTTGACCGCCCGGGTCGACGGTGCTGCCGCACCGCTGGTGGTCGTGGCGGTGGACGCGACCGCCGATGTCGACCCGGCCCGGGCCCGCAGCATCTCCCGGGCCCTGTCGGTGGCGGTGTCCGGTACCGCCGCCCGGGCCGCCGGGCTCGTGCTCACCGGCGGCGAGACCGCCCGCGCGGTGCTGGACCGGATCGGTGTCACCGCGCTGCGGCCGCTGGGCGAGGTGCATCACGGAGCCGTCGTCAGCGTTGACGACGCGGGCCGGCTGATCGTCACCCGCCCGGGCAGCTTCGGCGGTCCCACCTCGCTGCTACAGATGGTGAATGCGGCCCAGGCAGCACTCGAAGCCACTGCACCAGAACATATCTCATAGATTTCGCCCCACAATACCGAGGAGTCCGCATGTCCAAGAACCCTTTCATCGCCGTCACGATGGGCGACGGGGCCGGCGTCGGTCCCGAAGTGGTCGTCCAGGCGCTGCTCCAACCCGAGGTCGTCGACAACGCGCGGTGCATCGTCATCGGTGACACCGCACGGCTTCAACTGGCTGCGGATCTGTGCGGCCTCACCGGAGCGGTGACGCTGGTCGAGATCGACGACATCGCCCAGGCGGAGTTCACCCCGGGCCGGATCAACGTCATCGACCCACATCTGATCCCGGCCGACCTGCCGTTCGGCGTGCTCTCACCGATCGCGGGAGACGCCTCCTACCAGTACATCCGGATCGCGTGTGAGCTGGCGATGGCCGGGCGGGTGCAGGCGATCTGCACCGCGCCGTTGAACAAGGAGGCCCTACAGGCAGGCGGTCATCTGTACCCGGGTCATACCGAACTGCTGGCGGCCCTGACCGGCACCGGAGAGGTGTCCATGATGCTGTCCACTCCCAAGGTGAAGGTCATCCACGTCACCACCCACATCGGATTGATCGACGCGATCGCCAGGATCGAACCCGGTCTCGTCGAGCGCACCGTCCGCCGGGGACACCAGGCGATGGTCGACTCCGGGATCAGCAACCCCAAGATCGCGGTCTGTGCCATCAACCCGCACGCCGGTGAGAACGGGTTGTTCGGTCGCGGTGAGGAGGCCGAAAAAATAACCCCGGCCATCGTCATCCTGCAGGCCGACGGGATAGACGCCCGCGGACCGGTACCCGCCGACACCGCCTTCTTCCTGGCCGGCCGCGGCGACTACGACCTCGTCGTCGCGATGTACCACGACCAGGGCCACGGCCCGGTGAAGGTGCTCGGACTGGAGGCCGGCGTCAACATCACCGTCGGGCTGCCGGTCATCCGTACCTCGGTCGACCACGGCACCGCCTTCGACATCGCCGGCCAGGGCATCGCCGATCCGGGCAGCATGCTGGAGGCGCTGCGGCAGGCCGTCGAGATGGCGCCGGAGCCCGCCCACGCCTGACCCGCCGCCGCTCGGGTGGCGGGGTCACTAGGCTGGGGCGATGACCCATCCCGACCCGGTTCCCAGGCTGGAAGCCGTTCCGGTTGCGGAGGTTCCGGTCACCACCCTGCACGACCTGCGGGTGGTGGTCGACCGCATCGAGGGCCGTTCGGTGTGTGGTCACCGGCCCGGTG
>JBDSLP010000061.1:0-4875 GCA_039916325.1 Nakamurella sp.
TCAGCACAGGGCTTTCGCCTCTGCCGCGTCTGCGCGCAGCCCGTCAGGCTGAGTCCTCAGCATGACCCCAGCGGCCGGGATCCCGGCTGCCTGCAGGCTCCACTCACCGCGAGGTCTCCATGATGGATTACGGATACGGCAACAACGGCGGCTGGATGTGGGCGTTCGGCGGCCTCATGATGCTCGGGATGATCGTAGTGATCGGCGTGGCGGTGTGGGCGGTGGTGACACTCCGACACCGCTCCCACCCCGCCGACACTGCGATCGACGGCGTGCCGGGTGCCGCCGGCCGGGCGCGGGTGCGGCAACTCCTCGACGAGCGGTACGCGCGTGGCGACATCTCCTCGGAGGACTACGCCGAGCGTCTCCGCACGCTCGGCTGGTGATCGAGTTGACGACAGGGGCCCGATGCATCCCCTGAGCCGGCGGCGAGCGCTGCAACTGGGCGGGCTCGGCGTGGCTGGCATCGTCGTCGGCGGAGCCGGGCTGATCACCGCCGCCCCGGCCCGGATCAGCACCGCCGGCGGCGAGATCCTCGCTCCGCCGCCGGGGCTGACCGCCTCCGGCGGGTCGTTGGACCTCACCCTGACCGCCGCCGTCGGCGACACCACCCTGGCCGGGCGCCGCGCCACCACACTTCGCTACAACGGAACAGTGCCAGGCCCGACGCTGTATCTCTCGGCGGGTGACCACCTCGGTGTCGACCTCGTCAACAACCTCGCTGAACCGACCAACCTGCACACTCACGGCCTGCAGGTCACCCCGCAGGGCAACAGCGACAATCCCTTCGTCATGATCGAGCCGGGCCGGACCTTCCACTACGACTACCGCATTCCCGCCGACCACCCTCCGGGTACGTACTGGTACCACCCGCACCACCACGGACGCACCGCGGATCAGGTCTTCGGAGGCTTGTACGGCGCGATCGTCATCGGTGAGCCGACTCCGCTCCAGGTGTCCGCCGACCGGGTCCTGGTCATCTCCGACATCACCCTCGACGCCGTCGGCGTCGCGTCCGCGTCGGCGATGGACCGGATGCAGGGCCGCGAAGGCGACCTCGTCCTGGTCAACGGCCAACAGACTCCACACCTGGAGATCGCACCGGGCGCTCGGGAACGCTGGCGGATCGTCAACGCGTGCGTCTCGCGCTACCTACGGCTCCAGCTGACCGGCCAGCAGCTGGAGCTGCTCGGTGTCGACCTGCTGGATGGCGGTCGGGCGCAGATCGTCGACGAGCTCCTACTGGCCCCCGGGAATCGGGCAGATGTCCTGGTCACCACCGCCGCCGGGGCTGCGGTGCTGCAGGCCCTGCCGTACGACCGTGGCTCCGCGATGGGGATGGGCGGCGGAATGGGGTCGCGACGCCGCACACCCGGCGCGATCATCGACCTCGTGGGTTTCACGGTCGCCGGGTCCGCGCCGGCTACCTCGCCGGTGACCGTCGACCGGCCCGCGTCGTTGGACCTCCGAGCGATCTCCGACGTCCGACACCGCGCCCTCACCATGGCGATGGGAATGGGAATGGGGGCGACCGGCTCGGCCACGATCGACGGGCGCGCGTTCGACGCGAACAGAATCGATCAGACTGTCCGGGCCGGCGCCGTCGAGGAATGGACCATCAGCAACACCAGCCCGATGGACCACCCGTTCCACCTTCACGTCTGGCCCATGCAGGTCATCTCCGTCGGCGGACAGCTCGCGGTTCTACCCACGTGGCGAAACGTCGTCAGCGTGCCCGCCCGCAGCAATGCTGTGGTCCGTATCGCCTTCGGACCGCAGACCGGCACGACCGTGTACCACTGTCACATCCTCGACCACGAGGACAACGGAATGATGGGGGTCGTCTCGGTCGGATGACGAAGTTCCGGAGCTCCCACTCGGCCGTCGACATCCGCAGGGTCAGAACCGTCAGTCCGGGTGCGACTCAGGGTGTTTCCCGAGCCGATCGCGCAGGATCGGCTCGGGCAGTGGACGGCTGAAAAAGTAACCCTGCGCTGCCGTGCAGCCGTACTCGCTGAGACGCTCTGCCTGAGTGGGGGTTTCGACGCCCTCGGCGATGACGCCCAGACCGAGTGCATCACCGATGGCCAGGATGCCTCGCACCACGGCAGCGCAGGCGGGGTCCGTTGCCATTCCCGCCACGAAACTCAGGTCTATCTTCAGGATGTCGACGGGAAGCTGGGTGATTCGGGTGAGGCTGCTGTAGCCGGTGCCCAGATCGTCGATGGCCACCTTCACGCCGCGTTCGCGGAGGCGGTGCAGATCTGCCTTCAACGAGTGGGCGATCAACGGCATATGGGTCTCGGTGAGTTCAAGGACCAGCTGGCCGGGGTCGAGTTCGTAGTCGGTCAGCGCCTGCACGGCTTCCCGGTGGAGGTTCCCGGCCCCCAGTTGGCGGCCGGAGACATTGACATGCACGGCGGGTGCATTGCCACCCAGCAGTTCGACCCAGGTCGCCGCCATCCGGCACGACTCCCGCAGTGCGCGGCGGCCGATCGGCAGCATGACGTCGCTGGCCTCGGCGATGTCGAGAAACTCGCCGGGGGCGAGGATCCCGCGGGTGGGGTGGGCCCAACGCAGCAGACTCTCGACGGCCACTACGGCACCGGTGCGTAGATCCATCACAGGCTGACCGAACATCACCAGTTCATCGCGTTGGACGGCGTATCCCAGTTCAGCGGTCAGCCGCATGGCGCGGGCCGCGTGCGCCGACTGGGCGAGGTGGGCCGGGTTGGCGACGCCGCCGACCTGGGCCCGGCCCTTGCCGGTTCCCTTGGCGACGTACATCGCCTGGTCGGCCTGTTGGAGCAGCTGGGCGGGGCTCGAAGCGCGCTCGGACAGGCTGATACCGATGCTGCCGCTGAGCGCGAAGGACTGTCCGCCGACGGTGAAGGGAACGCGGACCGATGTCAGGACCCGGTCGGCTATCGTGGTCGCTGCTTCGGCGGACTCGAGGTTCTCGCACACCATCACGAACTCGTCGCCGCCGAGGCGAGCCACCGTGTCACCGGGTCTTAGCACGGCCTGTAACTGATGGGCCATGTGGACCAGCGTCTGGTCGCCGGCCGCGTGACCGGCCGTGTCGTTGACCCCTTTGAACCCGTCGAGGTCCAGCAACATCACCCCGACGCGCTTCTCGGTCCGCGCGCTCACCGCGAGCGCGTGCTCGATACGGTCCATCAGCAGCACCCGGTTGGGCAATCCGGTCAACCCGTCGTGCAGCGCCTGATGGCGCAGGGTCTCCTCGGCCTGTTTGCGTGCGGTGATGTCTTCCACCTGGCCGACGACGTAGGCGCTGACCGCGGCCGCCTCGCCCGGGCTGAGATTGACCTGTACCCACAGATCGTGGCCGTCGGCGCGGATCCAGTGCCGCTCCACAGGACCCTCCAACACTGGATTGAGGTGGAATTTCACCAGCCGCTCCCGGTGCGGCGCCCGGTCGTCGGGCGGCACCAGATCACCCACGCCCATGTCCAGCAGTTGCTGTTCGGAGTATCCGGTCAGTCGGCACATCGCGGGATTCACCTGCAGGAACCGGCCCAGGTTGTCCGCGCCGACACCCACCAGCATCATCCCGTTGGGCGCGTGCAGGAACATGCTCCGGAACCGTGCCTCGCTCTGTTCCAGCGCCGCCTGCGCATGCACCCGCCGGGTGATGTCGGTGCCCACTTTGATGTATCCGGAGACCTCGCCCGATGGCCCGTGCATCGCGGTCACGGTGATCGAGGCCACCAGTCGGCGGCCGTCGCGGGTGACGTACGTCCACTGCCGCGTCTCCGGTTTTCCGGTGGCTGCCCGCGCCAGGAGCACCCCGAAACCCGACGGCACGCCCAGCTCGGCGGCGCGGGCCGCGAGCTCGCGCGCGTCGTGCAACCGCTCCGGGCTGGTGCCGATCATCTCCTCCGCGCCGTACCCGAGCATCTGCTCGGCCCCGGTGTTGAACACCGTGATCAAGCCCGCAGGATCGGTGGCGATGATGGATTGTTCGGTCGCTGCGTCCAGCACCCCGGCGAACAGGTCCCTCGATTCCTGCAACTCCCGGGCGGCGGTCCGCATCTCGGTGATGTCTTGGAGGCTGCCGGTCAACCGGACCGGCTGTCCGGCCGGGTCGAGCTCGGCCTGGCCCCGGCCGCGGATCTCCCGAATCTCACCGTCCTGGCGCACGATCCGGTGGTCGACCTCGTAACGGCCCCCGGTCCTGGCCGCGTTCTGGACGACCGACAACACCTGCTCCCGGTCATCGGGATGAAGCTTCGAGACGTAGAACTGGTACGTGGCCGGCGGTCCCGCCGGGTCGGTTCCGAAAATCCGGTGCACGTAGTCCGACCAGACCACCAGATCAGAGCCGACCTGCCACGTCCAACTACCCAGCTGCGCCAGTTCTTCCGCCGCTCGCAGCGCCTGCTCCCGCTCCTCGACAGCGGCCATCGAGGCCGCCAGCTTCCGTTCGCGGTCCTGCAGAGCAGCACGCGCGGGCACACCGGTGGCAGTTTGCTCCGCCGGGTCGCGAGAAGTCATGGCCCACCGGTCCGTCTCTGTCTCCCGTGAGACACCTGCCACCCCCATCCGCCGGCCTGTCAGCGGCGAAACCTGCGTCACAATCTAGTTGACGCGCAGTGGCCGGAGGAATGCTGCCGGCCCCACCCGTCCGTACCTCGCGGCACAGGCTCAAAGCCGGGGGTCAACTGCCGGGGCTCTTTGTCCAGTGCGGGGAATCGCCCGCCACTCCGCCCCGCTCAGGTCGCGACCGACGAACCGCGGTACGGCGAGGGGCCAGCCCGAGGCGATCCAGGCCGGCACCAGCTCGTCCAGCGCAGTCTCGACCGCCGAGCCGACGTACTCGTCGCGCACCCACCACGAGATGTCCGCATCCGC
>JBDSLP010000062.1:0-4300 GCA_039916325.1 Nakamurella sp.
TTCCGGTCGGCGGGACCGAAGGACCCGCCCCTGGTGTCCAGGCCGCGGCCGGTTCATCATGGAACACATGCGATCCATCTGGAAAGGTTCCCTCACCTTCGGCCTGGTGAACGTGCCGGTCAAGGTCTACAGCGCGACCGAGGACCACGACATCCGGTTCCGGCAGGTGCACGGCCGCGACATGGGGCGCATCCGCTACAGCCGGGTGTGCGAGAAGTGTGGCGAGGTGGTGCCCTTCGAGGACATCGAGAAGGCATTCGAGGGTGACGACGGTCAGGTCGTGATGATCACCGACGAGGACCTCGCGTCACTGCCCACCGACCGCAGCCACGAGATCGAGATCATCGAGTTCGTCCCGACCGACCAGATCGACCCGCTGATGTACGACAAGCCGTACTACCTGGAGCCGGCCACCAAATCGCCGAAGGCCTACGTGCTGCTCCGCCGGACGTTGGAGCAGACCGACCGGATCGCCATCGCCAAGTTCGCGCTGCGGCAGAAGCAGCGCCTCGCGGTGCTGCGGGTGCGCGACGACGTGCTCGTCGTCCAGACCCTGTTGTGGCCCGACGAGGTGCGGGCCGCGGAGTTCACCGGCATCTCCGACGACGTCGAGATCAGTGACAAGGAGCTGAAGATGGCGGTGTCCCTGGTCGACAGCTTCGCCGCCGACTTCAAGCCCGAGGACTTCGTCGACGACTACCGGGCCGAGCTCGAGCAGATGATCGACGCCAAGCTCGAAGGCGGCGACGCCTTTCCCGCCGAGGAGACCGCCGACGGTGAGGACGCGGAGGTGCTCGACCTGCTCGCTGCACTCCAGCGCAGCGTGGAGCGGCAGAAGGGCGGTTCGGGGTCCAAGGCCGCCGACACCGAGAAGCCGGCGGTCAAGCCGGCCCCTGCAGCGAGAGCCAAAGCTGCCGCGAAAGCCGGCAACGCCGCCGACGCCGCTGACGCCGACGCCGACGCCGCCAGGAAGCCGGCGGCCAAGCCGGCCTCCCCGCGGCGGGCCCCCGCGAAGCCCCGCACCCCCAAGGCCAAGTCCGCCTGATCCCGAATTCCGCACTTTCGGCGGTTCGGTACCCGCCCGAACGGCCCGGGTCGGTGAAGAATGGGAGGCTCCGAAGAGGGTTCCGCCGACCGAAGGGTCTCTCCGTGGACGTCCCGCATCCCTACGCACCCCGACCCGACGTCCGTCTCCGACACCCCGAGTGGTCCCGGGACGCGACGATCTACCAGATCAACACCCGACAGTTCACCGAAGAGGGCACCTTCACCGCGGCGGTCGCGCACCTGCCGCGTCTGAAGCTTCTCGGCGTGACCATCCTCTGGTTGATGCCCGTGCATCAGATCGGCGAGCTCAACCGCAAAGGCACGCTCGGCTCGCCGTACGCCGTCCAGGATTACTACAGCGTCAACCCCGACCTCGGAACCGCCGACGACCTCAAGGCTTTCGTCTTCGCGGCCCACGAGTTGGGCCTGCGGGTCATCACCGACTGGGTCGCCAACCACACCGCCTGGGACTGCAATCTCACCATGCAGCATCCGGACTGGTACGTCCGTGACTGGCAGGGCAACTTCCGACCGACGCCCTGGTGGGACTGGGATGACATCATCGACCTCGACTACGACAACCCCGAGGTCCGGCAGTACATGACCGAGGCTCTGAAGTGGTGGGTCACCGAGTTCGACATCGACGGATTCCGTTGTGACGTGGCCGGTTTCGTCCCGGTCGACTTCTGGAACCAGGCCCGCCGCGAGCTCGACGAGGTCAAGCCGGTGTTCATGCTGGCCGAGTGGGAGTCCCGCGACCTGCACGCGGCGGCGTTCGACATGACCTACGGCTGGAGCTGGAACGAGACGATGCACCACATCGCCACCGGCCACGCGGACGCCGAGGCCCTGCACGTCTACTACTCCTGGAACGAGAAGGCCTGGCCGCGGGACGCCATGCGGATGACCTTCGTCAGCAACCACGACAAGAACGCCTGGGAAGGGACCGAGTACGAGCAGTTCGGCGACGCGCTCGACGCGGCGATCGTGCTGTCGGTCGTGGGTGAGGGCATGCCGCTGATCTACAACGGGCAGGAGGCGGGCAACGACAGACGGCTGAAGTTCTTCGAGAAGGACCCGATCGTCTGGCGGGAGCACAAATACGCCGACTTCTACCGGCGGCTGTTCGCCTTACGCCGCGGTTTGTCGGCGCTGGCGAACGCCCCGTGGGGGGCCCGGATGATCGAGGTCACCACCGATCACCCCAAGCGGGTCTTCGCCTTCGTTCGCCAGAATGCCGACACCAAGGTGTTGGCGTTGTTCAACTTCACCGACCAGCCGGTCGACGTCACGCTGACCAGCTCGCTGGCTGACGGCGACTACACCGACTTCGACAGCGGTCTCGCCGTCACCGTGGGCGGGTCGGCCATCACGATGGACTTCGAGCCGTGGGGCTGGCGGGTTCTCAGCCGCTGACGCCGGCGCAGCCACCTCGGACGCCGGGGCGGGTCAGGCGAGGTCAGGCGAGCCGCCAGATACCGACCCCCGGGCCGACACCGGGCACCAGTATCGCGCCGCCGGCCAGCGTGAGATCAGCGGAGCCGTAAAGCTTCTCAGCGTCGCCCTGCGGGGCGAGCGACCCGGGCAGCAGCGCGCCGGTCCACGGGGCGCGTGCCACCACTACGAGGATCCTCTCGTCGGCGGTCTCCCGCAGGTATCCGAGCGCATCGTCGGTCTGCACGACCCAGCGCAGCCCGCCCCGGCGCAACGCCGGGTGGGCCTGCCGCACCGCGATGAGATCTCGGTACACCGCGAGGGTCTTGTGATCCCATGAGTCTTGGCGATCCCACGGCATGGTGCGGCGGGAGTCCTCCCCGGTGGTCCCCTCCAGACCGATCTCGTCGCCGGCGAAGACCATCGGCGTGCCGAGGTAGGTGAAGAGCAGACCGGCGGCCACCCGCACCATCTCGGGAGTCCCGGCCACCGTGCGGATCCGGGCGGTGTCGTGCGAGCTGGTGAGATTCCAGTGCCGCCCCGCGACCTTCCACGGCACCGCTGCGGCGAACTCTCGCATCGTCGCCGCGGTCGACCTGCTACCGCGACGGGCCGTCCGGTAGGCGTTGCCGTCCTGGGCCGCGCTGTACTCCGCGGACTGGAGCCACGACCACACCGGCCGAGCGAAGCCGGCGTAGTTCATCGAGCCCTGCCAACCGTTGCCGATGAGGTCCGGGGTGAAATCGTTGGTGTACTCGGCGATCAGCACGGACTCGGGTCGGACCGCGTCGATCGTGCGACGGATCAGGGTGGCGACATCGTTGCCGTGATCGTGCTCGCCGTGTCGTCCGGTCATGTTGGCCACGTCGATGCGCCAACCGTCGAGGTCGTAGGGCGGCCGTAGCCATCGCGCCACCACCGAATCCCCGACCCCGAACATGCGGTCGCGCAGCTCGGCCGAGCCGAGGTCGAACTTCGGCAACGACGGGACGCCGAGCCAACTGGCGAAACCTCCCGCACCGTCCAGGTAGTAGAAGCCGCGCTCCGGCGCGGTGGGGTCGTCGAGCGCGGTCCGGAACCACGGATGGTCGTCGCCGGAGTGATTGGTGGTCAGATCACCGATGATGTGCAGCCCGCCTTCGTGACAGGCCCGAGCCAGCGCCGCCAACGCCTCGTCCCCGCCCAGCAGAGGATCCACCTCGGCAAAGCTGGACGCGTTGTAGCGGTGGTTGGAACGGGCCGGGAAGATCGGCGTCAGGTAGAGCGCGGTCACTCCGAGATCGACCAGGTGTGGCAGCTTTTCGCGGATGCCGACCAGGTCACCCCCGAAGATCTGGCGCGGGGTGTCCGGCCCACTGAACTCCACGGTGTCGTCCCAGTCGGCCCGAACCGCCCAGCCGGGCAACGGCCGGCGGGCGACGCCGGCGGCGAATCGGTCCGGGAAGACCTGGTACACCACTGCGTCCAGGGCCCAATCCGGCCCGGGGTCGTAGGTGGTCACGCGGAAGTCGTGCGCGTCCGGGATGTCCCGGTGGTGCTCGCCCGAGCCGTTCAGCCAGGAGTAACCCCGTGGGCCGCGATCCAGCTGGACCCGGTAACCGACGACCGGATTGTGTACCTCGATCTCCGCGGTGAACCACTGCTCATCGTCGCTCGCGCCGTCCGGGGTCGCCTCGACGAACATCGGTTCGGCGTCCCGGACGACCCGCACGCGGACCGTGTCCACGCCGGATCGCGTGAAAGTGTCGCCCGGCTCGCGCCCCAGATTGAAGTCAATGCCGCGAATCGCCAGGTTCATGGCGGCCAGGCGCCAGGTGGT
>JBDSLP010000063.1:0-3834 GCA_039916325.1 Nakamurella sp.
GGGACACCTGCGGTGAGCCGGCGCTCGGCGGTGTGGGCGACGTCGCGGGCGGCGGTAAGGGTCAGGTCGGGGGCGACGTCGATGTCGGCCTCGGCGGTGAGGCGATGCCCGTCCCACCGCATCCGTAGCCGTCGGATCCCGAGAACACCCGGCGTGGAGGTGATCTCGCTTTCAGCTGCCACTACCAGGACGGGTTCGACGCCGTCCATGAGTCGGCGGAACACCTCCACCACGGCGCCGCGGAGAACAGCCAGGATCGCGATAGTGATGAGTACGCCGATGATGGGATCGGCGAGGGGGAACCCGGCCAGGACCCCGACCGCGCCGACCGCGACGGCCAGTGAGGTGAACCCGTCGGTGCGGGCATGCAGACCGTCGGCGACGAGCGCTGCCGAGCCGATCTTGCGGCCCACCCGGATCCGGTAGACGGCGACGATCTCGTTACCGGCGAACCCAACGATGCCGGCGGCCAGGACGATCCAGGGGCTGCTGATCGGCACCGGGTCGATGAGCCGACGAACGGATTCGTAGCCGGCGATGATCGCAGACAACGCAATCATTGCGACGATGAACAACCCGGCGAGGTCCTCGGCGCGTCCGTAGCCATAGGTGAAGCGGCGGGTCGCGGCCCGGCGGGCCAGGACGAACGCGATCCACAGCGGCACCGCGGTGAGAGCGTCGGAGAAGTTGTGGATCGTGTCGGCCAGCAACGCCACCGACCCGGTGAAGATGACGATGACCAGCTGCGCCACCGCAGTAGCCAGTAGCACCACCAAGCTGATCTTCAGCGCCCGGACGCCCTCCCTGCTGGACTCCAACGCCGAATCGACCGAATCAGCGGCATCGTGGGAATGCGGCGCGAAGATCGACCGGACGAAACCCCGGATACCCGTCGCATGCTCGTGGCCGTCGCCGCCGTGCATGTGGTCATGACCGCCGTGGCCGTGGTCATCAGCGTGGCCATTTTCGTACGAATCGTCATGCCCAGCCGGCTCGTGCGGGTGGGAATGCGGCTCGCTGGGCCCGTGGGGCTGCGCGTGTCCGTGCTCCTGACCGCGATCGTTTGGACGCGGGTGAACACGGCTGCCGTGATCGTGGCCGGTCACGAAGTAATTCCGGTCGCTCGCACCGCGAGCGGGGTGACGTGGGTCTCATGGTGGCGGGGAACGCCGGAGCCGGCATGTTCGGCATTGTGCACACCGTCCACGACCAGCTGCCGGATGTGGTCGTTCTCGAGCTGGTAGAACACCTGGTTCCCGTCCCGGCGGGTCCGCACCAGCCGGGCCATCCGTAACTTCGCCAGATGCTGCGACACCGACGGGGCCGGCTTACCCACCGCCGCTGCCAATTCGTTCACCGAATACTCATGACCGACCAGCGCCCACAAGATCTGCACCCGCGTGCCATCCGCGAGCATCCGAAACACCTCAACGACCAGCGCCACCTGATCCTCGGGTAACGACCCCGAACTCATCTCACTAATTGCATCCATACGCAGATAGTAGAACAGAAGTCTCTCCTCGGCCACACGCGGGGCAGAACATGAGGCGTCGGCAACTCCCAGATTCCAACCGCGCGTCAGTACGAACCAGTGATCCCGCCGTGCCAGCCTCCGCCATCGAGTACGGCACCGCCGGGATCAGCGACGATGTGTGATGGACCAGGGTAAAGTGGCGTTCAAACGGACTGTGTCGTAACCTTCTCGTGACCTGTCCGGTAGCGGCTCCATCGGGGAGAGCACTACAGGTCGCCGCCGAATCGGGAGATGCTTCCGAATCGGGGACCCAAGCGTTATCTGGGGTGAATCACGGCGCCGCCGGCGCCGGGTAGGGCGTTCTCAGGCCCGAATCCGTCAGCTAACCCGGTAGGCGGCTGACGATGAGAGGCCTGACCCTTCCTTGGTCGCACACGCTCGTACCCGGCTGCGCCGCGCCGGCCTGGTGTTCACCGCCGTACTCGCCCTGACCTTGACCGTGACCCCGGCGCCGCCGGTGACGGCTGAACCTCTCGCGGCTGACGGCCATATCGCCGTTCCGCAGCCGGCACCGCCGACGGACGTCGCGCAGGCGCAGGCGGCCTGGATGGCCGCGGAGGAACGCGCCGGGCAGCTCAACCAGGCGGTACTGCAAGCCCAGGTCGACCTCGATGCTGCCGTTGCCGCGGTCGCCACCGCCGACGCCGACGTGACCGCAGCCGCCGCTGCGGTCGTCGCTTCCTCCACCACCCGCGATGCGGCACAGGCCGCGGTGGACGGGTACCAGGGGCAGCTCAAGGCCTTCGCGGGCGCGACCTTCCGCGGCGCCCGCACAAGCGCGTTGACTGCACTGCTGACCGCCGACTCACCGGACAGCTACCTCGATTCCGTGGTGGCGCTGGACCGGGTGGCCGCAGCCAACAACGACCTCCTCGAGGAAGCCCGAACGGCCAGGACCGCAGCGGAAGCGGCGATCGCCGACGTACAGGTCAAGCAGGAGAAAGCGCTGGCTACGCAGCAGTCGGCGCGGTCCGTCCGGCTGGCGGCACAGAACTCCCAGGCCGACCTCGCCGCCACCCAAGCCGATTTCGCCGGCCGCGTCACCGAATATGAATCCCTGTACAACCAGCTCAGCGAACGGGACCGGCTCGCCGCGCTCGCCGCAGAGGAGGATCGACTCGCCGCCGAAGCCGCTGCCGCCGCCGCCGCCAACCCCGCAGACCCCATCGCCGCGGCCGTCGCCGGCATCACCGCGCCAGCGGGCACCCCAGCCGCGACTGTGAGCGTCCCCCTCGCGGACGCGCCGAACCGGGCCGCACAGACGGCCGTGGAAGCAGCCCTGTCAAAGGTGGGTTCCCGTTACGTGTGGGGCGCGGCCGGCCCGGAGCAGTTCGACTGCTCGGGGCTGACCTCATGGGCGTGGAACCAGGCCGGCGTCACCATCCCCCGAACCAGCGGCACCCAGGCCGGCCTGCCGGTGGTGCCGCTCGACCAGCTGCGCCCCGGTGACCTCATCACCTTCTACTCACCGGTCAGCCACGTCGCCATGTACATCGGCGACGGGCAGATGGTGCAGGCTTCGACCGCCTCCAAGCCGGTGTACGTCACCACCATCGCCAAGGGCGGACCCAACCCGGTCGGACACCGGGTCGGCTGACAACGCATCGTCACCGGACCGACGGGAGTCCGCCCGCCGTCCGTGGAGACCACCAGGTCGCCAGCGGTCACCACGAAGATCCGCAGATCACCCCTAGGCCCTGCGCGGCACCAACCGCCCGAGCAACGCCGGTGTCACTCCGCCCCTCCCGGCTGACATCAGCTGGGGCCGCGGGCGCGTATCCAAGGATTCGACGCGGGGTGCGGTGGCCGAACTCGCGGTGACCGCACCCCGGTCGTCCGTCAGAGGCCCTGCAACAGCTACTGCATGGTTTCCTCGGTCTGGCTCGACTTGACCTTGTCGACCAACTCCAAGGCGTCGGTATTACTGCCGTCGGCGAGCTCGGTCTCAGCCATCTGCTCGGTAGTCATCGACCCAGGCATCAAGGACATGTCCATGCCCGAACTCGGGGACTCCGACGCTCCCATCGACGGGGAGGTGCCCATCGGCATGGAGTTGGCCGTCGACGCGCCCCACACCTGTAGCCAGGACGTCATCTTCTCGATCTCGGGCGCCTGGGCAGCCTTGATCGTCGCGGCCAGATCCTTGACCGGCTGACTTCCGGCCCGTTCTGGAACGAGATGGGCCCTCTCGATCGCGTCGCCGGCGGAGCAGGAACGAGAAGCATCGGGGCGTCTGTCAATCAACTGCGTAAAACCTGACACATACTGCGTGCCCTGTGTTGACGTCATTGATTGGATGG
>JBDSLP010000064.1:0-3319 GCA_039916325.1 Nakamurella sp.
GGACCGGCCGCCGGTGCCTGACGAGAGTCTGACCTACCTGCTGCACCGGGTCGGTCTGGTCGAGGACCGCATCCGCGCGCTGGTCCAGCAGCGTCGACACGACGATCCGGCCCCGGATGATCCCTTCCGCGGGCTGTACGTGACCGAGGACGACGTCGACCGGCTGCTGACCCATCGGCAGGCATTGTTGTCGGACGCATCGCGCAACGCGCGCGCCGTGGGCGAGACGAGCGAGAGCCGACCGGCACCCCGCGGCCGGCTGGGGGACCTCGCGGCCGACGCGCAGCTCACGGCGCTCGACGTCGACCTGCTGGTGGTCGCGCTGCTGCCCGACCTGGACAGCCGGTTCGAGCGGTTGTACGGATACCTCAACGACGACGTCACCCGGCGCCGGGCCACCGTGGGGATGGCCCTGGCGGTGGTGAATGTGTCGCCCGCAGTGGCGGCCGCCCGGGCCCGGCTGCTGGCGGGCAGCCCGCTGATCGACCGGGCGCTGGTCCAGATCGACGACAGCGAAAGGCCTTTCCTGACCAGGGCGCTGCGCGTCCCGGACCGGGTGACCGCCCATCTCCTCGGTGACGACGCTCCGGATCCGAGCCTGGTCGGGGTACTGACCGAGGTCGAGCCGTTGGACTGTGATCAGTCGCGCCGGGTGAGCGGGGCGATGGCGACCGGCCGGACGCTGGCCTACATCAGAGAATCCGGTGCCGGGGTGGCGCTCTCGGTCGCGGCGGCCGCAATGGCCGGGTTTGGCTGTGCTGCGCTGGGTGTGGACCTGTCGAAGGTGCGTTCACTCCGGGAGCCGGTCGACATCGTCACCGTCATCGGGCGGGAGGCGTTGCTGCGCGGAGCCGGGGTGGTGGCCGGCCCGATCGAGGCGCTCGCCGAGAGCGAGCTGGACGCGGTACGCCGACTCGCCGAACTGCCGGTGCCGGTGGCGGTCGTGGGCACCTCGACCTGGGACCCGAACTGGACGGCTCGGGTACCGCTGCTGATCGACGCGCCGCTGCTGACCCCGACCGACCGGCTACGGCTGTGGACCCGGGCGTTGGCCGCCGCCGGGGCGGTCGTCCCGGATGCGGCGGTCCCGGTGCATTTCGTTCTCGGCCCGGGCCAGGTCGCCCGAGCGGTACGCGCGGCCGAAGCGGCGGCGTCGTTGGACTCGGGAACGCTGGACGCGCCGGAGCTCCGGCGGGGAGCGCGGACGCAGAACGCGGCCGGCCTCGAACGGTTGGCCCGCCGGGTGGAGCCCGGTGTCGGCTGGACCGACATCGTGCTCCCGGAATCGGCGTTGAGTCAGCTGCAGGAACTGGCGTCGCGGGCCCGTCATCGGGATCAGGTGCTGGTCGAGTGGGGGATGCGCCCGGGTGGCGGCCGGGGGCGTGGCGTCACGGCGCTGTTCGCCGGGGATTCCGGCACCGGCAAGACCATGTCGGCCGAGGTGATCGCCCGTGACCTCGGCCTGGACCTGTACACCGTCAATCTCGCCACCGTGGTCGACAAGTACATCGGGGAGACCGAGAAGAACCTCGAACGCATCTTCACCGAGGCCGACGGCGTGAATGCCGTGCTGCTGTTCGACGAGGCGGACGCCATCTTCGGTAAGCGCAGCGAGGTGCGCGACGCCCACGACCGCTACGCCAACATCGAGAGCGCCTACCTCCTTCAGCGGATGGAGACCTTCGACGGCCTGGCGATCCTGTCCACCAACCTGCGGTCCAACATCGACGACGCCTTCACCCGCCGGCTGGACATGATCATCGACTTCCCGGCGCCCGACGAGACGTCCCGGTTGGCGATCTGGGAACGGTGTCTCGCACCGCCGGCGCCCTGCCTGCCGGGCCTGGACCTCGAGTTCTGCGCACGCTCGTTCACCCTGTCCGGCGGCAACATCCGGTCCGCCGCCACCACCGCGGCCTATCTGGCCGCCGGTGTCGACGGCGCCATCGGCATGCCGGAACTGATCGCCGCGGTGCAGCAGGAATACCGCAAGCTCGGCCGGCTGGTGCTGGAACGGGAGTTCGGTCACTACCTGGGAGAGCCCGCCCACGGCATGCCGGCTCGTCACTGAGCGGGGGTTCTGCGGACTGCCCTTTCGGGCAGCGAGGTCGTCCCGATGAGGCCGACCGTTCACCCTGTCCACGTCTGCACGCCGATGCGACGATGAAGCGGTCTCGAGGGAAGGCCCGCCATGCGTACCCACCAGCACGACTCCGAGGAATCTTCGCTGCGGCCGCAGGCGGCCCGACTCGACACCACGCTGCCGGCGCCGATGGCCCATGCCGCGGCGATCGGGCGCACCGACGTCCTGGATCCCCAGAGCATCCTTGGACTGCAGCGCGCGGTGGGGAACAGCGGGGTCGGCGCCCTGCTGGACGAGGGGCGATCGCCCGTCCACGACGTGCTGAACTCCGGTGGCGGGAGCCCGTTGGCGCCGGAGGTGCAGGCCGAGATGCAGACACGGTTGGGACACGATTTCAGCGATGTCCGGGTGCACGACGATTCCCGGGCGCACGAATCGGCGAAGTCGGTGAACGCGCACGCCTACACGGTCGGCTCGAACGTGGTGTTCCAGCGGGACACCTACGATCCGTCGTCCGCCGCGGGTAAGACGATGCTCGCGCACGAGCTGACCCACGTGATCCAGCAGCGAAACGGACCGGTGGAGGGCACTTCGACAGGCGGCGGGATCAAGGTCAGCGACCCGTCCGACCGCTTCGAGCGGGAGGCTGCCGCAAACGCCGAGCGGGTGATGTCAGCGCCGGTCATCGCAGCCCCGGTCGCCGTCGGCGGATCCGGGCCCGCCGTACAGCGGGACGAGGCCGAGGAGGAGGAGACCGCGCAGGGGTCCTTCGTGCAGCGGGAGGCTGCCCCCGAAGAGGAGGAGACGGCCCAGGGCTCGTTCGTGCAGCGCGACGAGGCCGAGGAAGAGGAAGTGGCCGGATAGTGCGACCCGGGGTGTCGTCTCGCGGTTCCGGTCCTGGCGATCGCCGCGGCAGCGGCCGGCGGAGCGCTGGCGAAGTAGGCGTCCGATGAGGGCGGCGGCCGAGCGTTCCGACCCGGGTGCCGACCGTTCGGCGTCTCCGGCGCGGCCCCGGACCCTGGTGTCCCGCGCGACCCCGCGTGGGGCGGCGGCGATGACCCCTCGTTCACTGGCGGCCCTGCAGCGCAGTGCGGGTAACGCCGCGGTGGCCGGTCTCGTCGCGGGTCAGGGCCGGGATCAGTCCGGGGTCGTCGACCAGTCGGCCGGGGTGGCCGGGGTGGCCGGGGGGGCCGGACCGCGGGTCGCCCGGGTCGTGTCGGCGGTCAGTGTGCAACG
>JBDSLP010000065.1:0-14816 GCA_039916325.1 Nakamurella sp.
GGCTGTCCGGGGCTCAGCGCGGAGCCGCGGTCGGCGCCAGGGCCGAGCTGTCCGTCGTGGGCCGGTTCGAGCCGGGGTCTCCCACGAGCCCGGGTCCGTCGTCCGTGAAAAGCTGTTCCCGACCCACCAACCGTCTTACGAAGGGATCGCCGTGGCGGCCATCGAACTGATCGAAGCACGCGAAATTCTCGACTCCCGGGGCAACCCGACGGTCGAGGTCGAGGTGGGGCTGGAAGACGGCACGATCGCCCGCGCCGCCGTTCCCTCGGGCGCTTCGACGGGTGAGCACGAAGCCGTCGAGCTGCGTGACGGCGACAAGAGCCGCTACTTCGGCAAGGGCGTACAGAAGGCCGTCGACGGCATCATCGACGAGATCGGACCCGAGCTGATCGGCATGGACGCCGTCGAGCAGCGCAATATCGACCAGAAGCTCATCGATCTGGACGGCACCCCCGACAAGTCCCGGCTCGGCGCCAACGCGCTGCTGGGTGTGTCGCTGGCGGTGGCCAAGTCCGCCGCCGATTCGGCCAACCTCGAGCTCTTCCAGTACGTCGGTGGCCCGAACGCGCACATCCTGCCGGTGCCGATGATGAACATCATCAACGGTGGCGCGCACGCGGACTCCGGCGTCGACTGCCAGGAGTTCATGATCGCCCCGATCGGCGCCGACACCTTCAAGGAGTCGTTGCGCTGGGGGGCCGAGGTCTACCACACGCTGAAGTCCGTGCTGAAAAAGCAGGGCTTCTCCACCGGCCTGGGCGACGAGGGTGGCTTCGCGCCCGCGCTGGCCTCCAGCCGCGCCGCGCTGGACCTCATCCTGGAGGCGATCAGCCAGGCCGGGTTCACTCCCGGCAAGGACATCGCCGTCGCCCTGGACGTCGCGGCCACCGAGTTCCACCACGAGGGCTCCTACCAGTTCGAGGGCAAGGCTCAGTCGGCCGCCGAGATGACCGCGTTCTACGCCGCTCTCGTCGCCGACTACCCGATCGTCTCCATCGAGGACCCGCTGTCCGAGGACGACTGGGACGGCTGGGTAGAGATGACCGCCCAGCTGGGCAGCAAGATCCAGATCGTCGGTGACGACCTGTTCGTCACCAACCCGGAGCGACTGGAGAAGGGCATCGGCCTCCGCGCCGCCAACTCCCTTCTCGTCAAGGTCAACCAGATCGGCACCCTGACCGAGACCCTGGACGCGGTGTCGCTGGCCCAGACCAACGGCTACCGCTGCATGATGAGCCACCGCTCCGGCGAGACCGAGGACACCACCATCGCCGACCTCGCGGTCGCCACCTCGTCCGGCCAGATCAAGACCGGCGCACCGGCCCGCTCCGAGCGGGTCGCCAAGTACAACCAACTGCTGCGCATCGAGGACTACCTCGGTGACGCGGCGACCTACATGGGGGAGCTCGCCTTCCCGCGGTTCACCGCCGGCAGCTGAGCTCGTCCCGCATGATCCCGTTGGTCAGTACGGACAGTAGAACCACCGCAGCATGACGTCACCGTCGAGCCGCCGCCCGCGCCGCACCTCCCGCCCCCACCGGGCGGGGGTGCCCCGCGGGCGACGGTTCACCCGGACCGACACACCCACCACCGGTCCCGGGCGGCGCACCCGCACCGTCACCGCGACCCCCGGTGGCCAGGACTCGACCGTCCGCACCAGGTTCGTCGGATCCCAGCTGACCCGACAGATCGCCGTCTTCGGCCTCGTCCTGGCCGTCGTGGTGGTGTCGCTGGCCTACCCGCTGAAGAACTACCTGGCCCAGCGGGCCGACCTCGCTGCCGCCGTAGAACAGCAGCACCAGCTCGATCAGCGCATCGCCGAGCTGCAGATCCAGCAGGCTGCACTGGACGATCCGAACTACATCACCGCCGAGGCCAAGCGACGTCTGCAGTACGTCAAGCCCGGCGACACCGTCTACGTCGTCCAGGCACCCGCCCTGGACGCGGCCGGTAGCGCTGCCGCCGGGTCGGCGAACGCGGCTCCGAGCGGCCCCTGGTACGCCACGCTGTGGGACACCCTGGCCCACCAGCCGGAAGCGGCTGTGGATCCCACCGTCCTGAACCCGGCGGTGCCCGGCCCGGCCGTCGTCGACGCGACCGGTCCGCCGACCCCCGCGGAGACCGCCGTCACCGCAGCGAGCCCGGTGGCCGGCGAGCCGACCGGATGAGCGGGGACCACCACTTCGGGCGGGTCCACGAGGTGCCGACACGCACCGACGTGGCTGCGCTGACCGCCGAGCTCGGCCGCCCGCCCCGCGGACTGCACGCCGTCGCCTACCGCTGCCGGCACGACGTGCCCGCCGTGGTGCAGACCGCCCCACGACTCCCGGACGGCTCCCCGTTCCCGACCCTGTACTACCTGTGCTGCTCGACCCTGAACTCGACCGTCGGCCGGATGGAGAGCGAGGGACTGATGGCCCGGATGACCGACCGGATCGCCGCGGAGCCCGTGCTGGCGGCTGCCTACCTCGCCGCGCACGAGGCCTACCTGGCCGAACGCAACGCGCTGGGGGACCTCGGGATCACCGTGACCGCCGGCGGAATGCCGACCCGGGTGAAGTGCCTGCACGTACTCGTCGCGCACGCGCTGGCCGCGGGACCGGGGGTCAACCCGCTCGGCGACGAGGCCATCGCTCTGCTCCCGCGGTACAGCCGCGGTATGCCGTGCGTCCCGGCCACCGCCGGGTTCGCCGCCGTCGATCTCGCCGCTGCTTCGGGTTCAGGTGCCTTCAGTCGTGACGCCGCCGGAGCCGCCGGGTGAGGGTCGCCGCGATCGACTGCGGCACCAACTCCATCCGCCTGCTCGTCGCCGACCTGACCACCACCGCGCGGGGCGTCTCGCTGGTCGACGTGCACCGGGAGATGCGCATCGTCCGGCTCGGCGAGGGCGTGGACCGGACCGGCCTGATCCAGCCCGGCGCCCTGGACCGGACCTGGGCGGCGTTGTCGGACTACACCGCGATCCTCCGTTCGTCCGGGGCGGTCCGGGTCCGGATGGCCGCCACCTCGGCGACCCGGGACGCGAGCAACCGGCAGCTCTTCGTCGACATGGTCACCTCGACGCTGGGGCAGCCGCCGGAGGTGATCACCGGCGAGGTCGAGGCGGAACTGTCCTTCCGTGGGGCGGTCGGTGATCTCGACCCCAGTAGCGGGCCGTTCCTCGTCGCCGACATCGGCGGCGGGTCCACCGAGATCGTCGTCGGCACCGCCGCCCAGGACGGCTCCGTCACCCTGGACGGTGCCGCCAGCGTGGACCTGGGCAGCGTCCGGCTCACCGAGCGCCTCCTGCACGGTGATCCGCCGACCGCCGCCGAGATCGTCGCGGCCCGGCGGCTCATCACCGCTGAGCTGTCCGCGGCACTCGACCGGCTGCCGGTGCGGACGGTGCGCACCGTCGTGGCGGTGTCGGGCACCGCGACGACCGTGGCGGCCGCGGCGATGCGGTTGCCCAGCTACGACCCGACCCTGATCCATCTGGCGACCGTCACCACCGAACAGGTGCACGACGCGGCGACGTTCTTCCTTGGCGCGACCACCGCGCACCGGGGAGCGCTGGGCTACATGTACCCCGGGCGGGTGGACGTCATCGGTGCCGGGGCGCTCCTGTTCGACGTGTTGGTGCGCCAACTCGTGCGGCGGGTGCCGCTGGAGCGGATCACCGTCTCCGAGCACGACATCCTCGACGGACTGGCCCTGTCGCTGGCGCTCTGAGCCGGACGTGGCCGCCGTCTAGGCTGAACCAGCCGCCACGGGGCCCCCGTATCCCAATCGGCAGAGGAAGGCGACTTAAAATCGTTTCAGTGTCGGTTCGAGTCCGACCGGGGGCACGCCGGCCTCAGCCCTTCCGGCCTCAGCCCTTTCGGACCCAGCCCTTCCAGACTCAGCCCTTCCGGATTCAGCCCTTCCGGACTCAGCCCTTCCAGACGACGGGCGATGCGTAGTAGGGGTCGTCGGGGTCGTAACCACCCTCGAACTGGATGCGGTCGACGGTCTCGCCGAGGTTGACCGACAGCACGACGCAGGCGTCATAGGTGCCCCCGACCGTGAGGCCCTCAGGCGCGTAGGTCAACGGGCAGAGCGGGTTGGTGTCGTCGCCGGGATAGACGGTGCTGAGCACGTCGCCGTCGGGGGTGTAGGCCCACAGGTCGTCCTGGACCGACGTGAAGCTGAAGTCCCCGCCGCTGTCCTGCTTGAACGTCATCCGCAGGTACCAGGGCGCTTCGCCCTGGGCGTCCGCGGTGTCCACACCGAGCGTGGCCCAGTCGGCCTCGCTGCCCTGGGTGACGGACAGTCCGCTGACGGTGAAAACGCCCTCGGCGTCGGCGTAGGCGAAAGGCAGTACCGCCGGGTCGCCGAACCGGAGCTGGGTGCCAGGGGCGGCCAGTGCGAGGTTGTCCGGGTTACCGGAGAAGGTGGTGCTCGGAGTCGGTGGGCTGCTCGCACCCGACGACGAACTCGGTGACGGGGTGCTGCTCGACGGGGTGGTGCCGCCCGTGCTCGCGCCGGTGGTCACCGAACCGGAGTCAGCGGTGCCCGTCGACTCGGTCGACTCAGAGGACGATTCCGACGAGGACGATTCCGACGAGGACGATCCCGACGGATCCGGAGCGGACTCCGACGAGGAGCCGGTACCGGACGAGTCGGCCGATGAGGTGCCACCGCCGATGGGGCCCAGCATGTTCTCGCCGGCTGCGGCTCGTCCGTCGACGGTGGTGGCGCACCCGACCAGGACGACGAGCCCCAGGGTCAGTGATCCGGCGGCGAACCGCGCGCGGTGCCGTCGCGAGGATGTCGTCTTCTCCACAGGTCATCCCTTCCGGCCGCGGACTCGGCCTGCTCCACCCGGCGAACGCCCGTTCTCGGCCGACGGCGCTGCGACGCCGGGGCCAGCCTATCGGGCCCGGTCGCCCGCGGATCCTGTACCGACGGTGGCCGGGCGGGCCGTCCCGGCTGGTCGGGTCACACGCCGGCCGGGAACTACGGGCCCGGTCCTCTCGTTCTCTGACTGTGGGGTGGGTAGAGTTCTTTATGTGGTCTTTACCGTCCGCCGCCGACGAAACCCAGAACAAGACGTCACTGTCGGCTACCGCGGCGGGCCGGAGGCCGATACCGTCAACCGGCGGTGGTCACCGTCGGTGATCCACTTCCACCACATCGGCCACCCGCCGTACCCGCAGGCCACCCCACAGCGTCAACCCGACACACGACCACCACAGATCTCCCGCACCTCCCAGGAGCCCACCGTGCCCAAGCCACGCACCAGCAGCAACCCGGCGTTCAAGAACGTCGGTGAGGTCGCGCAGCAGAACGCCGCACCCAGCGCGGCCGCTCTGCACGACATGTACAACCAGCCGTCGTACACGCCACCCGCCCCCGCCGGTGAGCGCTACCTGACGCTGGACGACGTCATCACCAAGACCGCGACCGTGCTCGGGGTGGCCATTCTCGCCGCCGTCGCCACGATCTGGCTGCAGACCTCCGGGACCGCGCCGAACGTCTACGGCCTGATGATTCCGGCGCTCATCGTCGGTTTCGTGCTGTCGTTGGTCATCATCTTCAAGCGCTCGTCCAACCCGGCGCTGATCCTGTCGTACTCGATCGCCGAGGGTGTCCTGCTCGGGGCCATCACCGGCATCTTCGAGAGCATCCCCCGGTACCAGGGCATCGGACTGCAGGCGCTGGCGGGCACGCTGAGCGTCTTCGTCGGAATGCTCGTCGTCTACAAGACCGGCGCGATCCGGGTCACCCCGAAGTTCACCAAGATGATCGTCGGTGCCATGATCGGCATCCTCGGTCTGATGCTGGTCAACCTGGTGGCCGGGCTCTTCGGCTTCGACATGGGCCTGCGCAGCGGTGGCACCATGTCGATCGTCTTCTCGCTGGTCATCATCGTGGTCGCGGCGCTGAGTTTCCTGCTCGACTTCGATCAGATCGAGAAGGCCATCAAGCAGGGCGCCCCGGCCAAGACCGCCTGGTACTTCGCCTTCGGTCTGATGGTCACCCTGGTCTGGCTGTACCTGGAGATCCTGCGTCTGCTCAGCTACCTGCGCCAGGACTGATCCTGGGGCAGCTAGCCTGCCCGCATGACCGATCGACGGCCGGGTCCGCGGTACTCCGAGTTCTTCCGGAGGCTGCGGACCCGGCCGTTGTCGTCGTGGGCGGTGGGGGAGCGCGCGGCCGCCGCGCACGCCGCCCTGGCCGAGTTGGCGGCGCTCGGCTGGGTCGGTGCGGGGCCGGTGCCGCCGGTGCCCGATCTGGGACCGCACGCACTGGCCGATCAACTACAGGTGCTCGCCGCCGACGTACTCACCGCCGAGACAGCCGAGACAACCGGGGCAGCCGGGGCAGCCGAGACAGCCGGGGCTGCGGTCCACACGATCATCACCACCCTCGCCGGTCGGCTGAGTATCCGGCTGGACTGAGCGCGGCGATCCGCAGCCACCGCCCTCGCCGCCGGCCCTACCATCGGGTACTTGACCCCGTCGAGGCGAGGATGCCCGGACATGCGCACCGCAGCACTGATCGGCCGCACCGTGGTGGCGATCGCGATCATCGCCGCCATCGTCGTCCAGCTGGATTCGTCGATCGCCTTCGCCGGCCGTGACGGTGTCCCCGACACCCTCAACGTGGTCGTCAACTTCCTGAGCTACTTCACCGTCGACTCGAACACCCTGTCGGCGGTGCTCCTGCTGTGCGGTGCGGTGCTGCTGGCCCGCGGCCGGGCCGAATCGCGGACCTTCACCGTGATCCGGCTGGCGGTCACCACCTACATGGTCATCACCGGGGTCGTCTACAACCTGCTGCTGCGCGGTTTCCTCGTGCAGGGCGCCACGGTGCTGTGGTCCAACGAGGTCCTGCACGTCATCGGCCCGCTCTACCTGTTCCTGGACTGGCTGTTCGCCCCCGGGCGCTCGCCGCTGCGATCCCGCGACGCGCTGCCGGCCCTGATCTTCCCGGCGGTGTGGCTGGTCTACACGCTGGTCCGGGGGCCGTTCGCGATCGATCCGTTCCGGCCCACCGACTACTGGTATCCCTATCCGTTCCTGAACCCGGTGACCTCCACCGGCGGTTACGCAAGCGTGGCGGCCTACAGCGTCGGTATCGCGATCGCGGTGGTGCTGGTCGCGATGGGCCTGGCCTGGGTGTCCCGTCGATGGGCCGGGTCATCGGCGGCGCCGACCCCGGTCGGTGGCTGACCTCAGCCCGCGGTGCGGGACCGCTCGGGTCCGGTGGCCCAGCCGGGTCCCTGCGCCGGTGGTGCGCCGATCAGGGTCAGCACGGCGGGAGCCAGCACCGCCACCGCACGGGCATAGCCGGCCCCGGACGGATGAAACAGGTCCGGGGCGAACAGCTCCGGATGCCCGACGAACCCCGGACTGACCAGTCGCCCGATGGGCACCGCCAGGCCACCGGCCCGGCGCACCGCCTGCTCCTGGCGGGTGGCCAGTGACCGCGACCAGTGCCCGGCCAGCTGCCGCAACGGCGCCGGGATCGGGGTGATGATGCCCAGGTCCGGACAGGTGCCGACAACGACAGTGATGTCCTGCGCACGCAGGTGGGCGACCACGTCAGCCAGCTCGCGGACCGACTGCACCGGCGAGACGCGGTCCCGGACGTCGTTCGGACCGACGATGATGACCACCACGTCGGGGTTGTCGCGTAGCGCCTCGTCCGCCTGCCGGGAAAGGTCCGCCGCACCGGTCCCGACGACCGCGTGGGTGAACAGCTGGACCGGCCGGTACAGCTGGCCGGCCAACGTCCGCGCGAGCATCACCCCCGGCAGGTTGTCCTCGTCAGCCGCTCCGAAGCCCGCGCTGGACGAGTCGCCCAGCATCACCAGTCGCAACCGGTCCAGCTGCCGGGGCACGGAGTCCGCCCGCCGGAACCGCCCGTCGGGGAGGTGGACGCCGTCCTTGCGGGGCGGCGGCTGATCGGCGAGACCGATGCGCGCCGACGCCAGTCTCGCCTGGTGCTCCAGGCCCTTCCATGCCGCGGACCCGGTACCGAGGGCCACCCCGACCCCGGCCGCGGCCATCATCACCGACTTCGCGAGCAGGGCGCGGGTCAGCCGCTCCGACCGGGTCGCCGTCGCGCGTTCCGACCGGATCGCCGTCCCAGAAGCGGCACCGCCGGACACTCCGGTCTCCGTCACCGTCATCTCCGCCCCCTCTCCGCCCCGCGGACGCTCTGCGACCGGATCCGTACCGAGCGCCCACGCCTGAGCGCAGTGTGCTCCCGAAGACGACCCGTCGCTCGCGAATTCCTCGGCGATACCCGATCGATGGACGTCACTGTGCGGGATGCGCGACCGTGACCGGCTGATACCCGGCGGTTCGGATCGACGGCGAAATGGGTCACACCGTCCGTGGTCGCGTACGGACGGGCGTCCGACCGGGGACCGTTAATCTGGGACCGTGTCCCACGCCGTCAGCGGTGATCGGGTCCCCACCACACCCCCGATCCCCTGAGGACGCCCGTGCGTTACGCCAACTCCGTCGTCGATCTCGTCGGCAACACCCCGCTGGTCCGGCTGAACTCCCTCACGAAGGGGCTCAAGCCGCTGATCCTGGCGAAGGTGGAGTACGTCAACCCGGGTGGATCGGTCAAGGACCGGATAGCGGTGAAGATGATCGAGGCGGCCGAAGAAGCAGGACTTCTCCGTCCCGGCGGCACCATCGTCGAGCCGACCAGCGGCAACACCGGGGTAGGGCTCGCCCTGGTCGCCCAGCAGCGCGGCTACACGTGCGTGTTCGTCTGCCCGGACAAGGTCAGCGAGGACAAGCGCAACGTGCTCCGGGCCTACGGAGCCGAGGTCGTCGTCTGCCCCACCGCCGTCGCCCCGGAGGACCCGAACTCCTACTACAGCGTCTCCGACCGGTTGACCCGGGAGATCCCGGGCGCCTGGAAGCCCGACCAGTATTCCAACCCGGCGAATCCGGCGTCGCATTACGCGTCCACCGGGCCCGAGATCTGGTCCGACACCGAGGGCCGGATCACCCACTTCGTCACCGGCGTCGGCACCGGCGGCACCATCTCCGGGACCGGCCGGTACCTCAAGGAGGTCTCCGACGGGCGCGTCCAGATCATCGGCGCCGACCCCGAGGGCTCGGTCTACTCCGGCGGCACCGGCCGTCCGTACCTGGTCGAGGGGGTTGGCGAGGACTTCTGGCCCAGCGCCTACGACGCGACCGTCACCGACCGGATCGTCGCAGTCAGCGACAAGGACTCCTTCGAGACCACCCGGCGGCTGGCCCGTGAAGAGGGCCTGCTGGTCGGCGGCTCCTGCGGGATGGCCGTCGCCGCCGCCCTGGTCGTCGCCCAGGACCTGACCGAGGACGACGTGCTGGTGGTACTGCTGCCCGACGGCGGCCGCGGCTACCTGTCGAAGATCTTCTCCGACCGCTGGATGTCGTCCTACGGCTTCCTGACCCGGGACACCACCGCGACGGCCGGCGACGTGCTGCGCGGTAAGTCCGGCAGCCTGCCCGCGCTGGTACACACCCACCCCAACGAAACCGTCCGCGACGCCGTGGAGATCCTGCACGAGTACGGCGTCTCACAGATGCCGGTGGTCAACGCCGAGCCGCCGGTGATGGCCGGTGAGGTCTCCGGTGCGGTCACCGAGCGTGAGTTGCTCGACGCGCTGTTCACCGGCAAGGCCGCGATGAGCGACCCGGTCAAGGCGCACATGAGCGTGCCGTTGCCGCTGGTCGGAGCAGGTGAGGACGTGGACACCGTGCGGTCTGCGCTGGAGACCGCGGACGCCGTGATGGTCATCGAGGACGGCAAGCCCGTCGGCGTGCTGACCCGCGCCGACCTGTTGAGCTACCTCGCCCGCTGACATCCTGGCCCCGGCTCACGTCGGGGCCTAGGCTGGCCCCAATGGCGGCACCCGGAACCAGTCGGACCACCCGTGAGTCCGTGCTGCCGGTGGGAGGCGCGATGTCGAGCTATCTACCCGCACCGTACGAGTCGGCGCCCGATGACGACCTCCCGGCCGCGGCCGGCGCGGCCCTGACCGGAACGCTCGCCGTACTCATCGCGATCACCCTCGGGCGGCAGGCCTGGGATCAGTACCCGGCCGCTGTCGATGCCCTGAACGGCGGGTCGCTCGTCGGTGACGACCTCGCCCAAGTGGTGACGGCCGGCGGGTGGGCAGCCTCTGCGGTCCTGATGGGCCTCGGCGCGGTGCTGATGCTCGTCCGCCGGGGCCGCGAGGTCGTCGTCCTCGGTGCGCTGATCGGCTTGGCCACGACGATCCTCGCCCGGTACGCCTTCGACTGGTTCAGCCCGGCGCATCCGGTGACGCACGGGGTGGTGTTCGTCGGCGGCGCGGTGGTGATCGTGCTCGCCCTGCTGCCGGCGACGACTCGGTGGATCAGCGGCCGTGGCAGCGGCCGGCGCCACCGCGGTCTGCCGCCGGTGACCTCGGCCACGCCACTCACCCCGACCCGCGTCCAGCTCGGCCAGGCGCGCTGAACGCGCGCCGGCCCGGGTCCCGGAACTCGATAACCTGGTGGGCGTGACTTCTTCCGGTACTCCGCACCCGTCCCGCGATTCCCTGCTCCGTTCCGACGTCGGCGGAGGTTTCGCCACCCGCGCCATCCACGCCGGCCAGGAGCCGGACCGGACCACCGGCGCGGTCATCGTGCCGATCTACCAGACGTCCACCTTCGCCACCGACGAGGTCGGCACGAGCAAGGCCGGATACGACTACAGCCGTGCCGGCAACCCGACCCGGACAGCGCTCGAGACGGCGCTGGCGTCCCTCGAGGGGGCCCAGTTCGGCTTCGCCTTCGCCTCCGGGATGGCCGCCGAGGACACCCTGCTGCGCGCGGCGCTCCGTCCCGGCGACCACATCATCCTGCCGACGGACGCTTACGGCGGGACATACCGGCTGGTCAACACCATCCTCGGCCCGTGGGGGGTCGAGCACACCGCGTTGCCGCTGTCCGACCTGGACGCCGTCCGCGCCGCGATGCAGCCGAACACGAAGATGATCATGGCGGAGACGCCAACCAACCCGCTGCTCAACGTCTTCGACATCCCCGGGCTCGCCGACGTCGCGCACGCCGCCGGCGCCACGCTGACCGTCGACAACACCTTCGCCACGCCCTACCTGCAGAACCCGCTGGCGCTGGGCGCCGACGTCGTCGTGCACTCCACCACCAAGTACATCGGCGGGCACTCCGACGTCATCGGTGGGGCGCTGCTGCTCAACGACGGCGAGATGGCCGCGAAGATCCAGCTGCACTCCAAGTCGATGGGCAGCGGCTCGTCGCCGTTCGACTCCTGGCTGACCCTGCGGGGCCTCAAGACACTGGCCGTCCGGATGGAGAAGCACTGCGACAACGCAGAACAGGTCGCGGCCATGCTCGTCGATCACCCGAAGGTCAGCGCGGTGCTCTACCCGGGGCTACCCGGTCACCCGGGACACGCACTGGCCGCGCAGCAGATGCGCCGTTTCGGCGGGATGGTGTCCTTCCGGATGTCCGGCGGCCGCGAGGAGGCGGTCAAAGCCTGTTCGCGCACCCGGGTGTTCCTGCTCGCCGAGTCCCTCGGCGGGGTCGAGTCGCTCATCGAGCACCCCGGCCTGATGACCCACACGAGCGTGGCCGGTTCGAAGCTCGAGGTACCGGACGACCTGATCCGATTGTCGGTGGGCATCGAGGACATCCAGGACCTGTTGGCCGATCTGACCGAGGCGCTGAGCTGACGGTTTCCCTACCGACCCTCCCGCCACGCAGACACCCGCCCCGAGAAGAATGGTCGCCCATGAACCCGAACCTGGTCACCGTCGAGCAGATCCGGGAAGCGGCGGCGCTGCTGGCCCCGGTCGTCCGGCACACTCCGATGGAGTCCTCCCGCCCGCTGTCGGACCGGGTCGGCGGGCCGGTGTACCTCAAGTGCGAGAACCTGCAACGCACCGGCTCGTTCAAGATCCGCGGTGCCTACACCCGGATCTCCCGGTTGTCCGACGCCGAGCGCGCCGCCGGCGTGGTGGCCGCGTCGGCGGGCAACCACGCCCAGGGGGTGGCGCTGGCCGCTTCGCTGCTGGGGTGCTCGGCCACCGTCTTCATGCCGGTCGGCGCGTCGATCGCCAAACTCACCGCGACCCGGGCCTACGGGGCGACGGTCGAGCTGGTCGGTGACACCCTGGACGACGCACTGGTCGCCGCGCGGGCGTTCGGCGCCGAGACCGGCGCGACCCTCGTGCACCCCTTCGACCACCCGGACATCGTCATCGGGCAGGGCACCGTGGCGCTGGAGATCCTGGAGGACCTGCCCGACGTCGCCACGGTGGTCGTCTCGTTGGGTGGTGGCGGCCTCGTCAGTGGGATGGCGGCAGCGATCAAGGGCATCCGGCCGGACGTGAAGATCGTCGGCGTGCAGGCCGCCCAGGCCGCCGCGTGGCCGAACTCGATCGCCTCCGGACGACCGGTCCGGCTGTACGAGATGAGCACGTTGGCCGACGGCATCGCGGTCGGGGAGTCGACCGCCCTGACCTTCGCACACGTCACGTCGATGGTCGACGAGGTGGTCACGGTCAGCGAGGATCAGCTCAGCCAGGCCATGCTGTTGTGCCTGGAACGGGCCAAACTCGTCGTCGAGGCGTCGGGCGCAGCCACCGTCGCAGCCATCATGGCCGAGCCGGAGCGGTTCACCCCGCCGGTCTGCGCGGTACTGTCCGGCGGCAACATCGACCCGCTGGTGCTGCTGCACGTGACGCAGCACGGCCTGGTGTCGGCCGGCCGTTTCCTGAGTATGCAGATCGACATCCCGGACCGGCCGGGGTCGCTGGCCGGTCTGTTGGCCTTCGTCGGGGAAGCCGGCGCCAATGTCGTGGACGTCTCGCACAGTCGGCTGGGTTCGACGCTGGCGCTCGGCAACGTCCTGGTCGACCTGCGGCTGGAGACCAAGGGCCGTGACCACGCCGCCGAGCTGGTCGAGCGGCTCCGCGGCGCCGGCTTCGTCGTGCGGGCGGTGCTCTGACCGGCCTCGACCGGCCACACCCGGGAGTGACACCAGTCAGCAACGACCGGCAGCGACGACGACCGGCAGCGACGACGACCGGCAGCGACGACGACCTGGAAACGACGAACGACCCGGTGGCCAGGCGGCCACCGGGTCGTCCGGACGGGACGGGAAGGTCAGCCGGCGAAGGGAATGGCCTTCACGATGACGACCTTCTGCGTGTTGCCGTTGGGCAGCAGGTACTCGCAGGTCTGGCCGGCGCTGCAGCCGAGGATGGCCGACCCCAGCGGGGACTGCGGGGAGTAGACCTGCAGGTCGCCATGGGCGCCCTCCTCGCGGGAACCGACCAGGAACGTCTCGGTGTCGCCGTCGTCGCCGTCGTAGGCCACGGTCACGACCATGCCGGGCTCGACGATGCCGTCGTCCTGCGGCGCGACGCCGACCTGGGCGCTACGCATCAGCTCCTGGAGCTGGCGGATGCGCTGCTCCTGCTTGGCCTGCTCGTCGCGGGCGGCGTGATAGCCGCCGTTCTCCTTCAGGTCGCCCTCTTCGCGACGCTCGTTGATCTCGGCAGCAATCACCGGACGCTCGGCGACGAGCGCGTCCAGCTCAGCCTTGAGCCGGTCGTGGGCTTCCTGGGTCAGCCACACTTCAGTCATTCGGTACTCCTCATCACGCGACGAGCCACCCGGCGGGGTTTCCCGCGACGGGTGGACGGTGACTCACCGGCCGGAGCCGGGAGCGGTTACGGGCTGGAACGGGTGACACCGGATGGCGGGGTGGGGTAGGGCGCGGTGCGCCCGGAACTCCGACCTCTCCGGTGCCTGCCGGCGGCCCCCACCCGGCGCCGAAGCTGACCGGGTGGTGAGGCCGTACCGGGAAATGCAGCGGCCGGCTTCCCCTGATCCGGGCGGCCGGGCCGCGTCCGGGCCAGGTATGGGAAACCGGCTCGTTGTCGCCAGGATAACACGACCGCCCCCGCCGAGGGCCAGTCGGCGTGCGAGCACGCAAGCATCGTCGCAGGTGACGGCGGGTGTCGGCGGCTGGCCGGGCCCGCCCGACCATCGTCGCGCCGGCGTCACGAAGCAGCCGAGCCCGGTCGACCGGTCGCCGTTCGCTGAGAGGGAACGGCGATTTCGGGTCGGAGGATCGAACCCGGCCGTTCGGAGTGGGAAGATCGAGAGCGGCGCAGAACGGCGCCCGGGGGTTCCACCCGTCACGCCCGCCGCTCAGGCGGGCCCGGATCGGCGGCCCCTCGCCCCTGTCCGGACCGGTGACTGCTGCAGAGGAAGAGGAAGTATCCGATCGTGAGCGATCGCAACGTCAGGGCCGCACAGGCCACGCTGCGGCTGATGGCCGTCCACGCCCATCCCGACGACGAGTCGAGCAAGGGTGCCGCGACGACCGCGAAGTACGCCTCCGAGGGCGTCGGGGTGATGGTCGTGTCCTGCACCGGCGGCGAGCGCGGCGACCTGCTCAACCCGTCGTATCAGGGCATGTCCATGAACCTCGAGGACATCGCCGCCCTGCGTCAGATAGAGATGGCCAACGCCGCGGAGATCCTCGGCGTGGCCCACGAGTGGCTGGGCTACGAGGACTCCGGCTATCACGAGGGTGACCCGGCCGAGTGGGTGTTACCGGCCGAGTCGTTCGCCGCGCACGGCGAGGAGGAGGAGATCGAGGCACTCGTCCGAATCGTCCGTCGCTTCCGCCCCCACGTGATGACGACCTACGACGAGAACGGCGGCTACCCGCACCCTGACCACATCCGGTGCCACGTCGTATCCATCGGGGCCTGGCGGGCGGCGGGCGACCCCGACCGGTTCCCCGACGCCGGTGAG
>JBDSLP010000066.1:0-29323 GCA_039916325.1 Nakamurella sp.
CGGCTCGGCTCGAGTTCGATTCTGCGCTGGTCCGGTTCAGCCGAACAACCGGTCCCACCACCGACGCCACCAGGAGCCACCGGCTGCGGGCGAGACCGCGACCGGCGGGACCACCCGCGGCGGCAACGACCCCGGCCCGCCCTCGGATCCCCCGGCATCAGAGGACACGCCGCCACCGCGGAGCGGGCGCGGCGCGGGGAGGTCCGCCGGGTCGACCGGCTCGTCGGGGACGACGCCGTCGCTGGGGAGCGGGGCCATGTCGGACGGGTGAGAGGAGTCGGCGGCGATCTCGAAACCGTGCAGCAGCACCTGACGGGCGTCGAGGTCGCCGGGCCGCGGATCCGTGTGCGCGTCGACCACGAACCCGAACAGCGTCCGCACCGCTTCCTGGCCGAAATCGATGACGTCGAAGGGCATCTCGGGCCCATTGACGGCGGCATAGGCCCCGTCGGGGTCGTGGTCGCCGGACCAGAACGGCTGCTCGAACGCGAGCCGCTCACCCTCGTCGACGATGACGCCCTCGTCGGTGACCAGCATCAGTTCGCGCACAGCGAGCCCACCGGGGCCGAGGATCTCCAACGCCACGCTGTCGGCGGCGCCGTTGACCTGCAGCCGGACCGCCGTCCTCCCGGCCGCGACCGGCGCCACGGCGGACTCCAGGTCGGTCAGTTCGCGCAGGTCCTGCCCGCAGACCAGAGCGGTCGACACGGTGGTCGCGGCGTACACCCGGCCGTACTCGGGATAGCTCGCGGTCAGCAGGTCGGCGGGCGCCAGCGCGGCCCCGATCCGTCCCGGGAAGAGGGCGTCCAGGAGCTGCCGGGACGCTGCGGCGTCACCGGCGGGACCGGGGCGGAGGTCCGTTCGGGGAAGGCCGGGGGCCAGTCCGAGGATCTCGACTTTCGGCATGACGAACCTCCTGGCGGAGCCGGTGCGGCGGGACGGGAACGTCGAGTCTGCCCCGGATCAGCGGGTCTCGCGCTCCAGGTCGGTCCCCGCCAGGTCCGGATCGGCTCCTTCGGCGAGCAGCCGGGCGATCTCCCGGCTGCTACGGAGTGCGTCGACGGCATCCTCGACGGAGACCCCGTCCAGCGGACCGGCCGGGGTGGGGATCACCTGGGTGGCGATCGTGGCGGGCGAGAAGCCCAGCGCCCGAAGCGGTTCGGTGATGGGCCGGGCCCGCTCAGCCAACGGGACAGGGCCGTCCGGGCGGCCCGGGGCCCGTTCGGACGCCGCGGTGGGCACCACTCCGGCCAACACCACGGTGCCCCGGCTCAGCGCCTCGCCGACCGGGTCGAGCAGGACCGCGGTCCGACCGAGCGTGGTGAAATCGACCCGGACCGCGGCGAAGCCGGACTGGGCCAGCAGCTCCAGCGGCGGTCGGCGCCGGCCGGCGTTCGCGGCCGTCAGGGTGTCGGGCGCGGCCGCCAGCACCTCCCGGAGACCGTCGCGGACGACGGCGACATCGACGGCCCGGACCATGGTCAGGCCGCTGGCCGTCCGCAGCGCGCCGTCGAGCACGGCGGGCAGCAGGTACTCGTCCAACTGCAGCATGACGGTGGCCCGCGGCAGTCGGCGACGCACGTCGGCGACGTGGGTGGCCACGCCCTCGGCGAGCGAGCCGATCAGGTCGTTCATCGCACCGGGGTCGGTCAGCATCCGGTTGCCCGCCGAGGTCTCGAGCAGGGCACCCAGCGTCCACGGGCCCAGCACCTGGAGCTTCACCGTCTCGGCCGCGGCCGCATGCTCCTCGAGCGCGTCCAGGTCCCGATCCAGCAGATCCTGACCACGATGGCCGTCCCGCGACGGCCGGCGCGACACTCGCCAGCCGGACGGCACCACGTCGGCCCAGATGTCGACCAGCAGCCCGATGGTCCGGCCGGCCGCATCGGCGCCGACCCCACGGTCGGGAAGCTGCGGCAGGAAGGGCAGCTCGGGAACCTCCCCCACGACCGCCCGCAGCACCTCGGCGACGTCGTGGCCGGGCATCGCCCCGAGGCCGGTGGCGGCCGCGACCGGCCACCGTAGCGACGTCCCTGCAGTCGCCGTCAGCTCCGCCACGGGCGGGTCGGTCGCAGTCGACATCAGCCCGCCCGGACGATGGTCGCCGACGCCCGGACCCGCTCGCCGGTGGGGTCGTAGAGGACTACGGTCTGACCCGGGGCGATCCCCCGCAGCGACTCGTCGAGGGAGATGCGCAGCCGACCGTCGACGAGATCGGCGCTGCCGGCGGCCGTACCGCCGTGCGCGCGCACCTGGATCACGGTCCGCATCGGGAACACCTGCTCGCCCGCGGTCGGGAAGACCGGCTCGGCGGTGCTGATCACCGACACCGACAGCCGCTCGGCCGCCCCGACGGTCACGGTGCCACTCACCGGCTCGATGTCCAGCACGTAGCGGGGCCGGCCGTCCGCGGCCGGACGCCCGAGGTGGAGCCCCTTGCGCTGCCCGATCGTGTAGCCGTAGGTGCCGTCGTGCGCGGCGAGCACCTGGCCGGTCTCGGCATCCACCACCGAACCCGGGCGGCTGCCGAGCTTGTCGGTCAGGTAGCCACGGGTGTTGCCGTCGGGGATGAAGCAGATGTCGTAGGAGTCGGGCTTGGCCGCGACCGCGAAGCCGCGCCGGGCCGCCTCGTCGCGGACCCAGTCCTTGGTGTGCTCGCCCAGCGGGAACATGCTGTGCGCCAACTGCTCCTGGGTCAGTACGGCCAGAACGTACGACTGGTCCTTCGCGACATCGGCCGACCGGCGGAGCTCACCGTCGACCAACCGGACGTGATGGCCAGTGACGACCGCGTCGAATCCCAGCGCGATGGCCCGGTCGAGAAGAGCGGTGAACTTGATCTTCTCGTTGCAGCGCAGGCACGGGTTAGGCGTCCGGCCGGCGGCGTACTCGGAGAGGAAGTCGGCGACGACGTCCTCGACGAACTCGGCCGAGAAGTCCCACACGTAATAAGGGATCCCCAGTAGGTCGCAGACCCGGCGGGCGTCCATCGCGTCCTCAATGGTGCAACAGCCGCGGGATCCGGTGCGCAAGGTCCCGGGCTGCCGGGACAGGGCCATGTGGACGCCCGTGACCTCGTGGCCGGCCTCGACGGCCAGCGCTGCCGCCACCGCCGAGTCGACCCCGCCGCTCATCGCGGCCAGCACCCGCAATCGCGGCTCAGACACGGGAGGTCACCGCACGGCGCCGTGACGCCTGCCACGCCCGCCGGGCCCGCTCGACGACCGGCCCGATGGCCGCGATCACCGCATCGACGTCGGCGGCGGTCGAGGTGTGGCCGAAGGAGAACCGCAACGCTCCGACGGCCTCGCTCTCCGGAATCCCCATCGCCAGCAGGACGTGCGACGGCCGGGCCACCCCGGCGGTACACGCCGAACCGGTCGAGCACTCGATACCCTGGGCGTCGAGCAGCATCAACAACGAGTCGCCCTCGCAGTCGGCGAAGCGCAGGTGGGCGTTGCCGGGCAGCCGACTCGGGCCGCCGTCGACGTGGGACTGACCGGGGTCGCCGGCCAGCGCCGTGCCCGGCACGGCGGCGAGGACCCCGGCGATCAGGGCGTCCCGGAGAGCAGCCAACTGGGGCTGCCGGACCGCCAGCGCGCCCACCGCGTCCTGGACCGCGACCGCGAACCCCACGATGCCGGCGACGTCCAGAGTTCCGGACCGGACGCCGCGCTCCTGTCCACCGCCGAACAGGATGGGGTCCACTGCGGCGTCGCGGCGCAGCAGCAGCGCGCCGACCCCGGTCGGGCCGCCCAGCTTGTGCGCGGTCAGGGTGAGTGCGTCCGCACCGGAGGCCCCGAAGTCCACCCCCAGCTGCCCGACGGCCTGCACGGCGTCGGTGTGCAGCGGGATCCCCCGGGTGTGGGCCACGGCAGCGAGCTCGCGCACCGGGTTGACCGTGCCGACCTCGTTATTGGCCCACATGACGGTGACCAGCGCGACGTCGTCGGGGTTCTCGGCGATCGCGGCGGCCAGGGTGTCGGCGTGAACCCGTCCGTAGTCGTCCACCTCGAGCCAGCCGAGGGTGGCACCCTCGTCGCCCGCGAGATGCTCCAGGACGTCGAGCACGGCGTGGTGCTCGGTCGGGCTGGCCAGGATCCGGGTGCGCGCCGGGTCGGCGCGACGCCGGGCGCGGTACAGACCGGCGATCGCCAGGTTGTCCGACTCGGTGCCCCCGGAGGTGAAGACCACCTCACTGGGACGGGCCCCGAGACAGGCCGCGATCGCCTCGCGGGCCTCCTCGACGCGGCGGCGGGCCGCCCGTCCCGAGGAGTGCAGCGATGAGGCGTTCCCCGTCTGGGCGAACGCCTGGTTCATCGCCTGGACCACGGCCGGTAGGACCGGGGTGGTGGCGGCATGATCGAGATACACCATCAATCGACCAGGATAGCCGGGGAAGCGCCCGGCCAGCGACGCAGCGGTGGCCGGAAAGGTCCGGGGCCGGCGGTTCCCCACGCCGGCGGACCCGGCGCAGTCGGTGAAGTCGGATCGGTCATCGGCCGTCACCGGTGGACCACCGCCGAACGGGCCGGCCCGCCGTGGCGGACCGGCCCGTAGGGGTCGCGGATCAGGACGAACCCGACTCAGTTCTTGCGGGCCTTGACCGCCTCGGCGAGCTGCGGCGCGACGGTGAACAGGTCGCCGACCACCCCGAGGTCGGTGATCTCGAAGATCGGCGCATCGGCGTCCTTGTTGACGGCGATGATCGTCTTCGAGGTCTGCATCCCGGCCCGGTGCTGGATGGCCCCGGAGATACCGAGCCCGATGTAGAGCTGCGGGGCGACCGAGGTGCCGGTCTGGCCCACCTGGAACTGGTGCGGGTAGTAGCCGGAGTCGACCGCGGCGCGGGACGCGCCGACAGCGCCGCCGAGGGCATCCGCGAGCTCCTCGACGATGGCGAAGTTGTCCGCCGAGCCGACGCCACGGCCGCCGGAGACGACCACCGAGGCGGCGGCCAGATCCGGACGGTCGCCGACCGGTTCGAGCTCGGTCGCCACGATGGCGGTCGAGGTGGCGGTGTCGAACGTCAGCGCGACCTCGGTGAGCGTGCCGTCGCCCGGGGTGACCTGCGGGTCGGGCAGCGAGTTCGGCCGGACGGTGATGATCGGGATGCCCCGGGCGGCCTTCGCGTGCACGGTGTACGAGCCCCCGTAGACGGAGTGCGTGACGATGCCGTCGGCGTCGATGTCGACGACGTCGGACATCAACGCACCGTCCAACCGGACCGCCAGCCGGCCGGCGATCTCGCGACCGTCCACGGTCAGCGGCAGCAGGACGGCAACCGGGTGCACGGAGCCGGCGAGCGTGGCCAGAGCCGCGACCTGCGGGGTGATCAGGTAGTTCGGGGCGTCGGCGGACTCGGCGGCGTACACGGCCTGCGCCCCCCAGCCGGCGAGCTGTTCACGGTGCGCGGCGGCGGTGCCGGGGGCGCCGACCACGACGGCCGACGGGCTGCCGAGACGGGCGGCCAGGGCCAGCATCTCGGCGTTCACCGGGCGCAGGTGGCCGTCGACGATATCGACCAGGACGAGGACTTCGGACATGGGAATGCCTTCCTTGCAGGTTCAGGCTTGCAGGTTCGGGGACGCCGGTACCGGCGGATGTCGGCGGTCGGCGCGAGCCGGCGGTCGGCGGGTCAGGTGGCGGACCGGGTCAGACCAGCCGGGCGGAGGCCAGGAACTCGGCGACCCGGGTCCCAGCGGTGCCGTCGTCGACGATCTTCTCGCCGGCCTCCTTGGGCGGCTTCGGTGTCGCGTCGACCACCGCGGACCAGGCGTGGGCCAGCCCCGCGTCGGCCGGGGCGATGCCCAGGTCGGACAGCGTCAGGGTGGTCATCGGCTTCTTCTTCGCGGCCATGATGCCTTTGAAGTTCGGGTACCGCGGCTCGTTGATCTTCTCGGTGACCGAGATGACCGCAGGCAGTGTGGCCTGCAGCGTCGAGTAGCCACCCTCGACGACACGCTCGGCGTGCAGGGTTCGGCCGTCGACGGTGACGCTGCGCACGAAGGTCAGCTGCGGCAGATCGAGCCGCTCGGCGAGCATCGCCGGGACCGCCGCGGTGCGGCCGTCGGTGGATTCGTTGCCCGCGATGACCAGGTCGAACGGCACCGTCTTCAGGGCCGCGGCCAGGGTGGCCGAGGTCTGCATCGCACACGAACCGGCAAGTCCCTCGTCGCTGATGTGGATCGCCTTGTCGGCGCCCATCGCCAGCGCCTTCCGCAGCACCTCGACGGCCCGCGCGGGGCCCATCGTGAGCACCGTGACCTCGCCGCCCTGGGCGGCGGTGAGCTGCAGGGCGGCCTCGACCCCGCGGGTGTCGATCTCGTCGATCACGGCGTCCGCCGCGTCGCGGTCGAGGACGCCGTCGGCGGTCCGCAGGTTGCGCTCGGAGTAGGTGTCGGGGACCTGCTTGATGAGTACGACGATGTCCATCTATGGGCTCGTTCCTGGTTGTCGGGCGGCTGGCAGCAGTGTCCACGACTTCTAAGCAAGCGCTTAGGTCGAGGTCCTGGTCCCAAGCTAGCGTGTGCCGGCGCGCGCGTCGAGGGTTCCGGCCGGCCCGGACCGACCCGGCGGGCGCCGGTACGGTGCTGGTGTGACCGACTCTGTGACCGAGACCACCCGAGGCGACCTCGATCAGCGGCTGCCGGTGATCCTCGACGTCGACACCGGTGTGGACGATGCCTGGGCCCTGATGCTGGCCGCCCGGTCGCCGCGACTGGACCTGCGCGCGGTGACCTGCGTATCCGGCAACGTCGGGGTCGACCAGGTGGTCGCCAACACCGCCTACGTGCTCGACGTGGCCGGCGCCCCCGAGGTCCCGGTCGGCCGCGGCGCGACCCGGCCGCTGCTCACGCCCCCACACCACGCCACCGAGATCCACGGCCCCGACGGGCTCGGTGGCTTCTCCCGGACATCGGACCGGCGGATCGAGAAGCGGCACGCCATCGATCTGCTGCGCCAGGAGCTCATGGGGGCGATCGGGAACGGTGAGACGATCACGTTGATCCCGCTCGGACCGCAGACCAACATCGCCCTGCTGCTGCGCTCACATCCAGAGGTCGCTCCCGGCATCGAGCGCATCGTGTTCATGGGCGGCTCGGCGTCGATCGGCAACGTCACCGCGGTCGCCGAATTCAACGTCCACGCCGACCCCGAAGCCGCCGCAGTGGTCCTGGCCGCCGCCGACGAGCTGGACATCCCGGTGACGATGTACGGCCTGGACGTCTTCATGGACGTCGAGGTCAGCGCCACCGACGCGGCCCGGCTGGCCGGGTCGCACGACTCGGCCGCGCAGCTCGCCGGCCGGTTGATCGAGTTCTCCCTCGGAATCTTCGGCGGTACCCACTGCACCATCGGCGACGCCGGCGCGGTGTGCGCGGTCATCGAGCCCGCCGGTCTCGGGACCGAGCGGCACCCGGTCCGGGTCGAGACCGGCGCCGGCGGTTCCCGCGGTCAGACCGTGGTCGACCGCCGCCGCTGGGTCGGTGACGCTCCGGTCCGGTCGGACCGCCCGGGCACCCCGATCGACGTCGCCCTGACGGTGGACGCCCACCGCTACCGGGAGCTGTGGTTGTCCGCATTCAGCGGCTGACCGGGCTCCGGACGAGCCCCGCCGGCACCGACGTCAGACGCCGATGTCCTCGTTCCAGAGCTCCGGCTGGTCCCGGATGAAGTCGCTCATCATCGTGATGCACTCGTCGTCGTCGAGGACCACGACGTTCACGCCGCGCGAGCGCAGGTAGTCCTCACCACCGTAGAAAGTGGTGTTCTCGCCGATGATCACCCGCGGGATCCCGTAGAGCAGGATCGCGCCGGTGCACATGTCGCAGGGCGACAGCGTGGTCACCATGGTCGCGCGGGCGTAGACCGAGGCCGGCAACCTCCCAGCGTTCTCCAGGCAGTCGGTCTCGCCGTGCCGGATCGCGCTACCGAGCTGGACCCGCTGGTTGTGCCCGGTGGCGATGACCTCACCGTCCACCACCAGCGCGGCACCGATCGGGATGCCACCTTCGGCCAGGCCCTGCCGGGCGTCACCGATCGCCACGGCGAGCAGGGAGCGGTCGTCGGTCGTCGCTGAGGTCATATGACCACCTTCCAGCCGGGCCCGGGCCGTTGTGCGCTGCGGGCCCGAGGCGGTCGATGGTGACACACCGCCCCGACACCGTTCGGGATGATGCCCACAGCAGCGCCGCCTGAGCTCGGCCGCCCCCGCGCGGGCGCTCCCGATCGAGCGCCACGGCACTGTCGGTCGGCGTGGTTACTGTGACGGTCGTGTCGGCACACCAGGTGGTCATCGAGCCCGACCGGGTCGACGCCGGCGGCGCTCGCCCGGCCGGGAGTCCCGGATTACCGGTGCCGCCGGGCTGGGTGCGTCGGCTGTTCGGAGTCTGCTGGGGCCATCGTGGCCTGACCGTCGTGGTGGCCGTCTCGGCCCTCGGTGGACTCGGCCTGGGCGCCCTGGTCCCGCTGCTCACGGGCTGGGTCGTCGACGACGCGGTGCGGGGCGCCACCGACCGGATCGGGCTGCTCGCAGGCTCACTGGTCGTCCTGGCGATCGTGCAGTACGGGCTGGCCTTCCTGCGGCGCTACACCGGGGGCAAGCTGTCGCTGGCTGTGCAGCACGACCTCCGGCAGCGGCTGTTCGCCGCGATGCAGACCTTCGACGGCGCCCTGCAGGACCAGCTCCGCACCGGCCAGATCGTCTCCCGGGCGAACACCGACCTCGGACTCGTCCAGGGGCTGCTCGCATTCCTGCCGCTGGCCGCGGGCCAGGCGGTGCTTTTCGTCATCTCGGTGGCGATCATGATCGCGCTGTCCCCCCTGCTCAGCCTGGTCGCCGTGGTGATGGTGCCGCTGGTCGTACTGGTCACGCAGTTGACCCGTCGTCAATTGTTCCCGGCCGGCTGGGCCGCCCAGCAGACCGCGGCCGACGTCACCGACATCGTCGAGGAGAACGTCACCGGGGTCCGGGTCGTCAAGGGCTTCGGCCAGGAGGATCGCGAGACCGACCGGCTGGCCACCGCCGCCCGCACGCTCTTCGCCGAGAAGCTCCGGGTCGCCCGGATCACCGCGAACCTCGGCCCCGCGTTCCCGCTGATCACCACGCTCGGCCAGATCGGCGTGCTCGGCTTCGGTGGGCTGCTGGCGCTGGCCGGACACGTCTCTCTAGGCACCTTCGTCGCCTTCAACGGCTACGTCGCGCAGATCGTCGGCCCCACCCGGACGGTGGCGATGCTGTTGACGACGGCCCAGCAGGCCCGCTCGGGTGTCGAGCGGGTATTCGACATCATCGGCTCCCGCTCGACGGTGACCGATCCGGAGCAGCCGCGCCCGCTCCCCGACGGGCCCCTCGCGGTCGACCTCAGCGACGTCGGCTTCGGCTACCTCGCCGACGAGCCGGTACTGACCGGGTTCGACCTGCACGTGCGGGCCGGCGAGACGGTCGCCCTGGTGGGTGCGTCCGGCTCCGGAAAGTCGACCATCTCGCTGCTGCTCCCCCGCTTCTACGACCCGGCCGTCGGCACCGTCGCCCTGGGCGGCGTCGACGTCCGGGAGTTGGCCCTGGTCGACCTGCGGGCCGCGATGGGCGTGGTGTTCGAGGAAGCGTTCCTGTTCTCGGCCACCGTCCGGGACAACCTCGCCTACGGACGCCCGGACGCGACCGACGCGCAGATCCGGCGCGCCGCCCACGCCGCTGAGGCGGACGAGTTCATCGTGCGGCTGCCCGACGGCTACGACACCGTGATCGGCGAGCGCGGTCTGACACTGTCCGGCGGGCAACGGCAACGACTCGCGCTGGCCCGGGCCCTGCTCACCGACCCGCGGCTGCTCATCCTGGACGACGCGACCAGTGCCGTCGACCCCACCACCGAGGCAGCCATCCACGCGACCCTGCGCTCGGTGACGGCCGACCGGACCACGCTGCTGATCGCGCACCGGCGCTCCACGCTCGACCTGGCCGACCGGATCGCGCTGGTCGAGCGAGGCCGCATCGTCGACATCGGCACCGCCGCCGAACTGCGGGACCGGTCCCCCCGGTTCGCCGGGCTGCTCGACGTGATGGCCGAGGCAGACTCCGCCGCCGGGGCCGTCACCGGACCACCGACCGAACTCACCGTGAACACCGCCGCCGGCATCACCCCGGCGCTCTGGCCGGTCCGGGACCCTACCGGTGACGGCGACCCGACCCGGGACCCGGCGATCCCGGCGGACCGGATCGGACCGCCGCCGGGCGGTGGGGGTCGCGGTGGTGGCGCGATGATGGGCGGCGGCATGTTCGCCGGTCAGCCCGCCACCCCGGAGCTGAGGGACCGGATCGCCGCACTGGCCCCGGCCACCGATCTCCCCGCCGACGAGACGCCGGCGGCGAGCGACACCCCGTTCCGGCTACGCGGGTTGCTCCACGGTGTCCGCTGGCTGCTGATCGCCGCGCTCGTGCTGGTCGCCCTCGACGGCGCCGCCGGGCTCGCCCTCCCTGCCCTGGTCCGCTACGGCGTCGACCACGGCGTGTCCGCAGCCGCCCCCGGCGTGCTCGGACTGGCCTGCCTCGTCGCACTGACGGTGGCCGTGCTGACCCTGCTCGTCGAACGTGCCCAGGGGGTGGCGTCCAGCCGAGCCGGCGAGACCGTGCTGTACCAGCTGCGTCTGCGCAGCTTCCGCCATCTGCAGCGGCTCGGACTGGACTTCTACGAGCGGCAGCAGACCGGCCGCATCCTGACCCGGATGACCACCGACATCGACGCACTCTCGATGTTCCTGCAGACCGGCCTGGTGTCGTCGGTGGTGTCGCTGGTGACCTTCTTCGGGATCATCGTCGTGCTGCTGGTGATGGATCCACCGCTGGCGCTGCTCGCGTTCGCGAGCCTGCCGCTGATCCTGATCGCCACCGTGGCCTTCCGGCGAATCTCCTCGCGGGCCTACACCGACGCGCGCGAGAAGGTCTCGGTGGTCAACGCCGATCTCGCCGAGAACGTGGCCGGGCTGCGGGTCGCCCAGGCGCTGGGCCGATCCGACCGCAACAGCTCCGCCTTCGCCGCGCGCAGTCGGGACTACCAACGGTCCCGGATGCGCGCCCAGACCGCCATCTCCGTGTACTTCCCTGGGATCATCTTCATGTCCCAGGTGGCTGCGGCCGTGGTGCTCGGCGTCGGCGCCGGCCAAGTCGCCGCCGGAACCCTCACAGTGGGTACCCTGCTGGCCTTCGTGCTGTACCTGGACGCCTTCTTCGCCCCCGTCCAGCAACTGTCGCAGGCCTTCGACGGCTACCAGCAGGCTGCGGTCGGGCTGACCCGGATCCGGGAGCTGCTGGCCACCGGGATCAGCACGCCGCAGGCTGCCGCACCCCGGCCGGTCCCGCGGCTGGCCGGTCGCATCGAACTCACCGGCGTCGACTTCCGTTACGCCGGGGAGTGCACCGACGCGGTGTCCGGGGTGGACCTGACCATCGAGCCGGGCCAGACCGTCGCCGTGGTCGGCACCACCGGGGCCGGGAAGTCGACCCTGGTGAAACTCATCGCCCGCTTCTACGACGTCACCGCCGGGGCGCTTGCGGTCGACGGCACCGATGTCCGCGAGTACGACCTGCCGGCCTACCGCCGACACCTGGGTGTCGTCCCCCAGGAGAACCACCTCTTCCGCGGCACCGTGCGGGACAACATCGCCTACGGCCGGTCGGACGCGACCGACGCAGAGGTGGAGGCGGCGGCGCGGGCGGTCGGCGCGGTGGAGGCGATCTCGCTGCTCCCGGGTCGGTTCCACCACCCGGTCACCGACCGCGGCCGCAACCTGTCGGCCGGCCAGCGACAGCTCGTCGCGCTGGCCCGTGCAGAGCTCGTGAACCCCGACATCCTGCTGCTGGACGAGGCGACCGCAGCCCTGGATCCGGCGTCCGAGGCCGCCGTCCTGCAGGCCACCGCCTGGCTCTCCCGGGGCCGCACGACCGTGGTCGTCGCGCACCGGATGACCACCGCGGCGCGGGCCGACATGGTCGTGGTGATGGCGGGCGGCCGCGTCGTCCAATGCGGTCCGCACGACGAGCTGCTCGCGACTCCGGGGCTCTACGCGCAGCTGAACGCTGGTTCTGAATCGGTCACGAGGACGTAGCCCACGGATCGGAACCGCCCCGCAGATGCCGCGGGCACCGGCTCGCGGGTCTAGATTCGGGTTCGGACATTTTTACAACGCACGCGACAGACAAGGCGGACAGCGACGGTGTCGTCAGCCACAGTTCCCCAATTCGGACCCAACGACTGGTTTGTGGAGGAGAAGTACCTGCAGTTCGTCGCCGACCCGGCCAGTGTCGACGCGAGTTGGCGGGAGTACTTCGACGGTCTGGCCGCCGGTCCGGCGGGTGCATCCGGCGCGCACAGCGGCAACGGCACCGGTCCGAAGAGCACGGCGGCGGCTCCGGCCCCCGCCCCCGCCGCACCGCCACCGGCGCCCGCTGCGACGGCCCCTCCGAAGCCCCCGGCGGCTGGGGCGAAGCCCGCCGCTCCGGCGCCCGCCCCGGCCGCTCCCCAGCCGGTCGCGGCCCCTCCGAAGCCGCCGGCAACCGCTCCGAAGCCCGCGGCCGAGACGCCGGCTCCGACGGCCACCCCACCGGCCGCACCCGTCCCTCGTACCTCTCCGCCGCCGGCGCCGCGAACCGCCGGCCACAGTGCGACCACGGCCCCGCCGGCCCGCTCCGCCGCCGCCGCCGCGGACCGGCAGGAGGTGACCACCCCGATCCGCGGGATGGCCGCCGCGGTCAGCAAGAACATGACCGCCTCGCTGGAGATCCCCACCGCCACCTCGGTGCGCGCCGTCCCCGCGAAGCTGCTCTCCGACAACCGCATCGTGATCAACAATTTCCTCAAGCGGCAGCGCGGCGGCAAGATCTCGTTCACCCACCTGATCGGCTACGCCATCGTCCGGGCGCTGCGCGACTACCCGGGGATGAACGCGCACTACGCCGAGGTCGAGGGCAAGTCCGTCCACGTCAGCCCGGCCGCGGTCAATCTCGGCCTGGCCATCGATCTGCCGGGCAAGAACGGCCAGCGCAGTCTCGTCGTGCTGCCGATCAAGAACTGCGACACGATGAACTTCGTCGAGTTCTGGCGCGCCTACGAAGGCGTGGTCAGTAAAGCCCGGAGCGGCAAGCTGACCGCCGACGACTACGCCGGCACCACCATCTCACTGACCAACCCTGGGGGCATCGGCACCGTTCACTCGGTTCCCCGCCTGATGAGCGGGCAGGGCACCATCATCGGGGTCGGCGCGATGGAGTACCCGGCCGCATTCCAGGGCGCCAGCGAGCACACCCTGGCCGAGATGGGCGTCAGTAAAATCATGACGCTGACCTCGACGTACGACCACCGGATCATCCAGGGCGCGGAGTCCGGCGAGTTCCTCCGCCGGATCCACCACCTGCTGCTCGGTGAGGACACGTTCTACGACGACGTGTTCTCCGCGCTCCGGCTGCCCTACGAGCCGGTCCGCTGGGTCACCGACATCTACGCCGGCCGCAACGGCGCGGTCGACAAGACCGCCCGGGTGCTCGAGATCATCGACGCCTACCGCACCCGCGGGCATCTGATGGCCAACACCGATCCGCTGAACTACCGGCAGCGCAAGCACCCCGACCTGGACGTCCTGTCGCACGGCCTGACCCTGTGGGACCTGGACCGGGAGTTCCCGGTCGGTGGCTTCAACGGCGCTCAGTTCATGAAATTGCGCGACGTCCTCGGCGTGCTGCGTGACTCCTACTGCCGCACGGTCGGCGTCGAATACATGCACATCATGGATCCGGTCAAACGGCGCTGGATCCAGCAGCGGGTCGAGGCGAAACGGGCCAAACCGCCGCTGGAGAAGCAGAAGTACCTGCTCGGCCGACTCAACGCCGCGGAGGCCTTCGAGACCTTCCTGCAGACCAAGTACGTCGGCCAGAAGCGGTTCTCCCTGGAGGGCGGCGAGACCGTCATCCCGCTGCTGGATGCCGTCCTGAACAAGGCCGCCGAGTACTCCCTCGACGAGGTCGTCATCGGGATGGCCCACCGCGGTCGCCTGAACGTGCTGGCCAACATCGTGGGCAAGCCCTACGCCAACATCTTCCGGGAGTTCGAGGGCAACCTCGACCCGGGTCAGGCGCACGGGTCCGGTGACGTCAAGTACCACCTGGGCGCCAACGGCAAGTACATCCGGCCGTTCGGCGAGGGGCAGGTCGAGGTCACGCTGGTTGCCAACCCGTCCCACCTCGAGGTGGTGGACCCGGTGCTGGAAGGTGTCGTGCGGGCCAAGCAGGACATCATCAACCGCGGCGAGAACGGCTTCACGGTGATCCCGATCGCGCTGCACGGCGACGCCGCGTTCGCCGGTCAGGGCGTCGTGGCCGAGGTGCTCAACCTCTCCAAGCTTCGCGGCTACCGCACCGGCGGCACCGTCCACGTGATCATCAACAACCAGGTCGGCTTCACCACCGCCCCGGAGGCGTCGCGCTCCTCCGAGTACTGCACCGACGTCGGCAAGATGATCGAGTCACCCGTCTTCCACGTGAACGGCGACGATCCGGAGGCCGCTGTCTGGGCCGCCGAGCTCGCCGTGGAGTACCGCCAGACGTTCGGCAACGACGTCATCATCGACATGGTCTGCTACCGCCGGCGTGGTCACAACGAGGGCGACGACCCCTCGATGACCAACCCGCTGATGTACCAGATCATCGACGGCAAGCGCTCGGTCCGAAAGATCTACACCGAGGACCTGATCGGCCGTGGGGACCTCTCCGCCGAGGACGCCGAAGAGTCCCTGAAGGACTACCACCGACAGCTGGAGCGGGTCTTCAACGAGGTCCGCGAGCTGGAGCGGGCGGTCGCGGTCGTGTCCCCCTCGGTCGAGGAGGAGCAGCCGATCCCGCCCAGGGTCGACACCACGATGACCCAGGCGCAACTGGAGCGGGTCGCCGACGCCGCGCTCGAATTCCCGGCGGGCTTCGTCCCGCACCCGCGGGTCAAGACGGTCCTGGATCGTCGCGTGCAGATGAGCCGCGAGGGCGGTATCGACTGGGCGTTCGGCGAGCTGCTCGCCCTGGGGGCCACCGCGATGGACGGCCGACTGGTCCGGATGGCCGGCCAGGACACCCGCCGCGGCACGTTCGTCCAGCGCCACGCGGCGCTGATCGACTGGCACACCGGCGCGGAGTACCTGCCGCTGCAGCACCTGACCGACGATCAGGAACGCGTCCTGCTGTACGACTCGGCACTGACCGAGTACGCGGCGCTGGGCTTCGAATACGGCTATTCAGTGGCCAACCGTGAGGCGCTGGTGCTGTGGGAGGCGCAGTTCGGCGACTTCGTCAACGGCGCCCAGTCGGTCATCGACGAATACCTGTCCTCCGGTGAGGCCAAGTGGGGCCAGCAGTCCGGAGTGGTGCTGCTGCTGCCACACGGCCACGAGGGCCAGGGGCCGGACCACACATCGGGACGCCCCGAGCGGTTCCTGCTGCTGTGCGCCGAGGGCTCGATGACCGTCGCCATCCCGTCGACGCCGGCGAACTACTTCCACCTGTTGCGCCGTCACGTGCTGGACGGCGTGCACCGGCCGATGGTCGTCTTCACCCCGAAGTCGATGCTGCGCAACAAGGCCGCGGTCTCCTCCGTCGCCGACTTCACCCACGGCAAGTTCGAGTCGGTGCTGTCGGACCCGTCGGTCGCCGATGCGTCGGCGGTCACCAAGGTCGTCATGTGCACGGGCAAGATCTACTACGAGCTGGCGGCGTACCGGGCGGCGAACGACATCACCGACACTGCCGTCGTCCGGCTCGAGCAGCTGTATCCGCTGCCGCGCCGCAAGCTCAACTACGTGCTCGACATGTACCCGAACGCGAAGAGCTTCACGTGGTGCCAGGAAGAGCCGAAGAACCAGGGTGCCTGGCCGTTCCTGGTCGAGGCCCTGCCGGAGGCGTCGCCGCGCCTGTCGGGCCTGTCCCGCGCGTCACGGCGGGCGATGGCCGCGCCGTCGGCCGGGTCCGCGCGGGTCCACGAGGTCGAGCAGAAGCAGGTCATCGCCAAAGCCTTCGGGCGGTCCAGCACGGCCTGACCGACCAGCTCGCCGCCGGCCCCGTCGTGACACCTGTCGCGGAGGGGCCGGTGTCGTCGAGCCGCCGGGTGGCCGACGTGCACGATCGCCCACCGGATAGGTTGTCAGGCGTGTCCACCGCCGATCCCGCCCCGTCCGTCGCCAGCGCGCCAGATCCCGCCCCCGGTCCCGCCCGCCCCGCCCGGGGCCGCGTGGTGCTGGTCCGGCACGGCGAGACGGAGTGGAGTGCCAATGGTCGACACACCTCCGTCACCGACATCGACCTCACGCCCTACGGCAGCGACCAGGCCCGTCGCATTCCCGAGATCCTCGAGGCGCTGCGCATCCGTCCGGTGACCGTGCTGGCCAGCCCCCGGATCCGGGCCCGCCGAACGGCCGAACTCGCCGGTCTCCGCCCCGAGATCGAACCCGACCTCGCCGAGTGGAACTACGGCGATTACGAAGGCCTGACAACCGCCCAGATCCGAGCGGACCGGCCGGGCTGGTCGCTTTTCACCGACGGCGCTCCCGGTGGCGAGTCGCCCAGTCAGGTCGGCGCCCGCGCCGACCGGGCGCTCGAGCGGGCCCGTGGCCTGCTGTCGGCCGGCGACGTCGCCCTCTTCTGTCACGGCCACATGAGCCGGGTACTCGCGGTCCGCTGGGTCGGCCTCGACGCCGGGTCGGCCCGCATCCTGGCCCAGGACCCCGCGTGCGTGACCGTGCTGGGCACCTACCGCGGCGATTCGATCCTGGACCACGTCAACGTGCCGCCCGGGCCGGTCAGCCCCTCCACCGGCACCCCCGACCGCCACCACTGACCGACCCGAGAACCGGAGACCGACCGTGCCCCAGTCCCACGCCGGCCCCGTCGACCCCCGCATCAGGGACGTCACCCGGGCCGACGTCGACGCCGTCGTCGGGCTGATCCAGGAGCTCGCGCTCTACGAGAAGTTGCCCGAGGAATGCCACGTCACCGCCGAGCTGCTGCACGCGGCGCTGTTCGCCGCGCAGCCGGCGGTGTACGCCCAGGTCGGCGTCATCGACGGCGAGGTCGCCGGGTTCGCCCTGTGGTTCCTCAACTTCTCGACCTGGGAGGGCGTCCACGGGATCTACCTGGAGGACCTCTACGTTCGGCCGCGGTACCGCGGCTCGGGCCTGGGCAAGGCGCTGTTGCTGAACCTGGCGGCGATCGCCGTGCAGCGCGGCTACGCCCGTGTCGAGTGGTCGGTGCTGGACTGGAACACTCCCAGCATCGACTTCTACCGCAGCCTGGGCGCGGTCCCGATGGACGGCTGGACGGCCTTCCGCCTCACCGGTCCGGCGCTGGTCCGAAGAGGGACGGGAACCGCCTGATCCATTCGTTGGCCGACTTGGACAGCAGCATCCCCAGCGCCGCAGCCCCGATCGCGATGAGTGCGATCCCGGGCAGCACCTGCTCGCTGGGGACCGCGAGGTAGAAGCCGACGAGGGCGAAGATGAGCTCGACGACGATGGCGGGGGTGCGGGCCCATCGGCGTCCCCGCAGGAGAGCGCGGCCGACGGCGGCGATCAGCACCGCCAGCACCGCGAAGTACGACGCCGTGGCCAGCGCCCACTTCAGGTCGGCATCATGGCGGGCCAGGATGACCACCACGGCGACGCCGATCACCAGGACGGCCTGGACCAGCGCCACCCAGCCGGCCAGCCGGATCGGGGGCGGGGGCGGGATGCTGATCGGGGGCGGGTCGACAGGCGCGGTCACACCGTCCAGGCTATCGGCGCGGCAGGTTCGGCCGCCGCCGTCCGCCGCTCGCCGAGGCTGGACCGGTCCGTTTCGGTCGGTAGGCTCATCCGCGACCATGCGCGCCCTGTTGATCGTCAATCCGCACGCGACCGCCACCACTACCCGGCGTCGCGATCTACTGGCGCACGCGCTGGCCAGTCAGATGAAGCTGCGGATCGCCCACACCGCGAACCGCGGCCACGCTGCCGAACTCGCCGCCCGCGCCGCCGGTGACGGCTTCGGCCTGGTCGTGGTGCACGCCGGTGACGGCACCGTGAACGAGACGGTCAACGGTCTGATGCGCAGCCCGGTCGGCGCCCCCCGGCCGGTGCTCGCCGTCGTCCCCGGCGGCTCCACCAACGTCTTCGCCCGGGCGGTGGGTCTCGCGCCGGACCCGACCGACGCCACCGAGCAGATCCTTGAAGCCCTCGCTCGGCGACGTACCCGGACGGTGTCCCTGGGGCTGGCCGACGACCGGTACTTCACCTTCAACGCCGGTCTTGGCCTGGACGCCGACGTCGTCGAGGAGGTCGAGAAGCGACGCGCGGACGGCAGCACCATCTCCAACGCGATGCACGTGCGGGAGCTGCTCAAGCTCTATCTGCGGGCCGACCGCGGCGCCGGTCCGCTGCAGCTGGAGATCCCCGGGGTGGCCACCGCCGGGGGCGGACACCTGGTGTTCGTCTCCAACGTCGATCCCTGGACCTATCTGGGCAGCCGGCCGGTGCGGACCAACCCGGACACCTCCGTCGACGGCGGTCTCGGGGTCTTCGCTTTGCGCTCGCTGGGGCTGCCGACCATCCTGCGGGTGGGTGGTGCGATGCTGCGGCGGAACGGCGATCCGCGGGGGCGAAAGCTCATCCGGTACGACGACCTGCCCAGCCTGACGGTCCGCAGCACGACACCGATCGGCTTTCAGGTGGACGGTGACTACCTCGGAAAGCGCACCGTGGTGGCCTTCTCGTCGGTCCCGAACGCCTTGAAGGTGTTGGTCTGAACGGGGGGTGGGGGTGGCGTTCCGCTCCACGCTGAGTGATCATTGAACGTCGGCCCACCGCTGTGCCGCCCGCTCCTCACGTCGATCGGACGGGGGTCGGGGCACATATTCACGTAATATTCACGAAACGTGACTTAGGCGACCTCTCAGGTTTTGTCCTTGACTTCGTGGGTAAGCGTGGAACCATCAAGTTGTCTTGATCACTCGAGAACACCACGTGGCGGAGACAAATACCGCCGGACACAAGGAGCATTTACACATGGATTGGCGTCACCGCGCGATCTGTCGCGACGAGGATCCGGAACTCTTCTTCCCGATCGGGAACTCCGGGCCGGCGCTCCTCCAGATCGCCGAGGCCAAGGCCGTCTGTCAGCGTTGTCCCGTCACCAGCGAATGCTTGAGCTGGGCTATCGAGACTGGCCAGGACGCCGGCGTTTGGGGCGGCATGAGCGAGGACGAGCGTCGTGCGCTCAAGCGTCGCCGCGCCCGGGCTCGCGCTCGCAGCCTCTAGAAACCCTAGTTCTCGGCGCGGGAGTTGTTCCCGCACCCGGCGACGAAGCCCCGGTCCGCTCAGCGGCACCGGGGCTTTGTGGTGTCCTGGCCTTTCCGGAATGCCGGGCTTGTGGGGCATGGGAGTCGCGGGGTCGGTCAGCCGCGTCCCCTCAACGGCACGTTCAACAGCACCTCGGTGCCCGATCGGTGCGCGAGGCGACCCATCGTGATGGTTCCCTCCAGCTCCGCGGTGACCAGGGTGCGGACGATCTGCAGACCCAGGCCGGACGCGTCCTCGAGGGCGAAGTCCACGGGCAGCCCGCGGCCGTCGTCGCTGATCAGCACGTCCAGAGACTTGGCGGACCGGTCGACGGTGATGAGCACGAGGCCGGCGTCGTCGCCCGGCGCGTAGGCGTGCTGCACGGCGTTCTGCACGATCTCGGCCAGCACCATCACCATCGGGGTGGCCAGTTGCGGGCTGAGCACGCCGAAGGAGCCGAGCCGCTGCACCCGCACGGTGCCCTCGGCGGCGGCTATGTCGGAGATCAACGGGACCAGCCGGTCCACGATCTGGTCCATGTCGACGCGGTCGTCGACCGAGGTCGACAGCGTCTCGTGGATCAATGCGATGGTGGCGACCCGGCGGGTCGACTCCTGCAACGCGCGCCGGACCGCCAGCTGGTCCGAACGGCGGGCCTGCAGCCGGAGTAGCGCCGCCACGGTCTGCAGGTTGTTCTTCACCCGGTGGTGGATCTCCCGGATGGTGGCGTCCTTGCTCAGCAACGCCCGATCCCGGCGGCGCACCTCGGTGACGTCGCGGACCAGCACCAACGCCCCCACGGACGACCCGTTGCGCCACAGCGGCAGCGCCCGGAACACCACGGCCGCGGCCCGGGCCTCGACCTCCATCCGCAGCGTGGGCTTGCCGCCGACGGCGGCGGTGATCCGGGTGACCAACTCGGCGGCGTCGAACGGATCCGGGATCAGCGGCCTCGTCCGCTCGACCAGGGAGACGCCGAGCAGGCCCTCCGTGAGGCCCAGCCGGTGGTAGGCCGACAGCGCGTTCGGACTCCCGTAGGTGACGATGCCGTCCGCGTCCAAGCGCAGCAGGCCGTCCCCCACCCGCGGCCCGGTGATCAGCTCCGACGGCAGCTCCGACGCCGGGAACGAGCCCTCGGCGATCATCTGCAGCAGGTCGTCGGCGGCTTCCAGGTACACCGTCTCCAGCAGGCTGGAATCACCGTGGTCCATCAACTCGCTGTCCCGGTTCATCACCGCGATGATCCGGTCACCGTGACAGACGGGAATGACGACCCGGCGGATGCGTAGCCGGTTCGGCAGCGTGGAGATCTCGTCGGAGGTGACCTCGCCACTGGCCCAGGCCTGGCCGGCGACCGGGTAGTTCCGCTCGGACACCTTGCGGGACACCAGATCGTCGGGCCACACGGTGGCCCCTGTGGTCGGTCGGACCTGCGCCACACAGACGTAGCCGCCGTCGTCCTTGCGGACCCACAGCGCCAGATCGGAGAAGGACAGGTCGGCCAACAGCTGCCACTCCCCGACCAACCGTTGCAGGTGGTCGACGGCGGAACCGGGGAGGTCGGTGTGTTCGGCGAGCAGATCGGACAGCGTCGACATCAGCGGTGGTCAGTCCGTGGGATTCGGTGAGCAGGTCCTCGGGGATGGACGGCGCGATACAGCGGCAGGACGCATCGTCAGGTGATCTCGGCGATCAGGTCGCCTTCCTGGACGACCTGCCCCTCGGCGACGGCGAGGGTCGACACCACGCCGGCGGACTCGGCGGTCACCGGGATCTCCATCTTCATCGATTCCAGGATCACCAGGGTGTCGCCCTCCTCGACGGCGTCACCCACGCTGACCGTCACCTTCCACACGTTGGCCACCATCTCGGCCAGGACCCGTTCGGTCATCGCCCACCCTTTCGGCTGCGGCACCCGAGCCGTCGTCGGCGCGGGTGTGGGACTGCGGACAGCTCCCGGGACGTCATCGGCGGGTCCGCCGTCCGGCTCCGGCAGATCCATCCAACCACGGCGGAGCGGGCCGGTCGGGCCGGCCGGAACGGGGGCGGACCTCGTCACCGCCACCGCGATGGCAGTTCGCCCGCCACGAGCGTGGGATGATGGGCGGTATCCATCGGCCCGTCGTCGTCCTGGCGTGGTCGGCCGCAATACCCCGTTCATCCCGCACTGCGGCCCGGTGGGCCCGTCGTCGAAGAGAGTGAGTAGCCATGAGCAAGCGCGGACGCAAGCGCAAGTCCCGTAAGAAGGGTGGCGCGAACCACGGTAAGCGCCCCAACGCCTGACCTGATCAGGCCGACGTCACCGCCTGACCTGGTCAGGCCGACGTCACGACGAAGCCGGAGCTCCCACCAGGGAACTCCGGCTTTTCGTGTATCGGCAGGCTGTCGGTGTCGAGCATCGCTCCCCAGCTCCGGGCCGCTCATCCCGACCGGTCAGGCCGAGAGGCCTGCCGACGGACCGTCGGTGCGGGCGGTCATCGCCGCGACGAGCTTTGCCCGCAGGGCCGCCGGGGCGATGTCGCCGCCACAGGTGCGGTGCAACAGGCCCTTCAGCCGGTGCCCCAGGTCGGTCTCGTCCAGGCAGGGCGGGCAGTCGATGAGGTGCCGCTCGACGACCTCGCGCCGGTACGGGTCCAGCTCGTTGTCGAGGAAGACCCATACGTCGCGCAGTACGGCCTCGCACTCGGTCTCGGCCGGGCCACCATGCGGGTGGTTCGACGGAGCCTGGTTCGACGGAGCGTGGTCACTGGGTTCATGGTCAGACATGCTTCACCTCGCCGGCCTTTCCGGCCGCGGTCCGGGCGGCCGAGCGGATGAAGCCCTGCTCGGTCGCGTAATCGGTCAACAGTTCCCGCAGCTGGCGTCGGCCACGGTGCAAGCGGGACATCACGGTGCCGACCGGGGTGTCCATGATCTCGGCGATCTCCTTGTAGGCGAAGCCCTCGACGTCGGCCAGGTACACCGCGATCCGGAACTCCTCGGGCAGCTCCTGCAGCGCCGATTTCACGTCGGTGTCGGGGAGGCGGTCGAGCGCGTCCATCTCCGCCGACCGGAGCCCCGACGAGGTGTGCGACTCGGCGGCAGCCAGCTGCCAGTCACCGATCTCGTCGGTCGGTGACACCTGCGGCTGGCGCTGCTTCTTCCGGTAGCCGTTGATGTAGGTGTTGGTCAGGATGCGGTACAGCCAGGCCCGCAGGTTGGTGCCGGTACGGAAGGAGCCGAAGGCGGCGAAGGCCTTCAGGAAGGTCTCCTGGACGAGGTCCTGCGCATCAGCGGGGTTGCGGGTCATCCGCATCGCCGCGGCGTACAGCTGGTCCAGGAACGGCATGGCGTCAGCGGTGAACCGCGCCGTCAGGTCTTCGGGGGAAGCCACGGCGTCAGCGCCGACGATGCGGTCGGGGTCCACAGCGGCGGACGATGCGTCCCCCATCTCGGGTGCCACGTCGGATTCGGAACCAGCCTGGTCGGCCACCTGCACTACCTGCCCCTCCTGGGAGCCGGGCGCAGCCAGCGGGACGCCCGGACGACTCAACGTCCGGGACACTACCGGCCGACGGAGGTCCCCCCGGGCGGGTCGGCGGGGATCACCCCCACCGGGGCGTCGCCGGTTCCCCCGTCGGACATCGGTCGTCACGAGGGTGCTGGTCACGGCGGGTCCTTTCCGGCGGGGCGTGCGAGGGGCCGATCGAGGTCGACGACCGGGTAGCTGTCACCTTTCCAACGGCGATGACCCGCGCATTCATTCCCGCCGCCCTCGGCCGGTGCGACCGGGTCAGCCGGTGAGGCCCAGCCGCGTCCCGAGCCAGTCCATCGACGATGACAGCGCAGCCGCCCACACCGGGAACTCATGGCCCCCCGGGACGGTGTGCAACTCCACCGCCATCCCGGCCGCCTTGGCCGCCGCGTAGACCTGCTGCGTCTGGGGCCCGTAGTCGGGATCCTGGTCGCCGACGACGAACATGCCGGCCGAGGCGGGGAACGAGGTGGACTTCATGATGTCCATCGGGTTGATCTTCACGTATCCCGCCTCGTTGCCCCCGAACAGACCGGACACCGTGGTCGCCCGGTCGGACAGCGTCGGCTCGATCTGTCCGGAGAAGAACAGGAAGTTCGGGAACTGCACGGGGTCGTTGGTCGCGAGCTGCAACGCGCACGTCGCGCCCGCACTGAGCCCACCGACCGCCCAGCGGGTGGGCCGCGGATCGATCACGAGGTTCGCGCGGATCCAGTTCGGCACGTCCTGGGTGAGGTAGGTGTAGTCATTGCCACCGCCGGCGGAGTCCACACACATCGGGTTGCCGTTCGTGTTGCCGACCCAGTCGGGCACCACCACCACCGGGGCGAGCCCGTGGTGGGCGGCGGCGTAGGCGTCCATCGTCTGTGCTGCCTGGCCCCCGTCGAACCAGTTCCGGGCGTCACCGGGCTGTCCGGCGAGCAGGATCAGCACCGGTAGCAGCGGTCGTGGGCTCGCCTGGTAGGCGGGCGGCAGGTAGATCCAGGCCCCGTTCGCCGGAAAGGTCGAAATCGTCCCCGGGATGGGCACCGTGGTGACCTCGCCGACCGCGGGCAGCCCGACGGGCGCGGTCCACCCTGCGTTCAGGGGGCCGGTGCCGGCCGTGGTGGGGACCGGGGACGCCGGCTGCCCGATGACCGAGGAGCTGTCCACCTCACCCTTCAGCGGCTGGCCGAGCAGCGCCCCGAGGGTCGGATAGGCCCCGAACCCGGCGTTGACCTGGGCGGCGCCGCACACCCCGACCACGATCACCCCGATCAGGGCGCACACCCGGATCGTCACCGACGCACGACGTACCACCGCCAAACCCAGTGCCAGCAGGGTCAGACCGAGCCAGAGCACCACGCTGCCGGGCAGCGCATCCGCGAACGGATGCCAGACGTGGTTGGCGTACAGGGTGACGGCCGTGGTCAGCACCACTGCGGTCACGACCGCGATCGGGACCCGCCACAGCCACCAACTACGACCACGTCCCACCAGCAACGTCAGCAGGATGGCGATTCCCACGACGAGCAGCACCAGCGGGAACCATCCACCGGCGATGTTCAGACCCATGAATCCCGTCCCACCCGGCGACCGGGCCGCCTCGTCCATCGGGCTGATCCCGATCCTCGGCGTCAGTCTGGGCTGCCCGCGTGCGGTTCCCCGGGGACCCAGGTCCGGGACGGATATGAAAGGCGACGGTTCGGACCGCCGGGACGTCGTCCCCGTAGAATCGCGCGCCATGCCGTCGCACACGCACCACCGCTCCCCTGTGGCCCCCTGATGGCCACTACCCCCACCCCGGGCATCGCCGCCCTGGTCCGCGCGGGGACCGCCCACACGCTGCACCCGTACCACCACGATCCCCGGTCGACGGCGTTCGGCGACGAGGTCGTCGCCGCCCTGGACCTGGACCCGTACCGGGTGTTCAAGACCCTGGTGGCCCAGGTCGACCAGGTCCTGGTGGTCGGGGTGGTGCCGGTGGCGGCCCAGCTCGACCTGAAGGCGCTCGCCGCCGCGGTGGGCGGCAAGAAGGCGGCGATGGCCGCGGTGGCCGCCGCCGAACGGTCCAGCGGCTACGTGGCCGGCGGCATCTCACCACTCGGACAGCGCAGGCGGCTGGCGACCGTGGTCGACGAGTCGGCCCGGTCGTTCCCGACGGTGTTCGTCAGTGCCGGCAAGCGCGGCCTGCAGGTGGAGCTGGACCCGGCCGACCTGGTGGCGGTCACCGGCGGCCGGTACGCCCGGATCGCCACCGGCGACTGAGCCCGCCCGTCAGAACGGCATCTCCAGCTGCACCGGCGCGGGCTCGGGCGGCCGGGCCGGGGCGATCAGCTCCGGACCGTCGTTGCGGACGCTGTTCACCGCCCGGGACACCACCCGCGGCTTGAGCACCGGCGGCGGCATCGCATCCAACAGGGTGGCGGCCACCGCCACGTCACCGGCGGAGCAGTCCAGCCAGGCATCCCGCAGGTCGCTCGGCACCAGGACCGGGCAGCGGTCGTGGATCTCTCCGAGGGTGTCGGTGGCCTGCTGGGTGATGACGGTGCAGGTCCACAGCCAGCGCGCCGGGTCGTCATCGGCCCGGGCCGGGTCGCGCCACAGCTCGTAGAGGCCCGCGAATGCCAGCAACCCGTCGTCCGGGGCGTGCAGGAACCACGGCACCTTGCCGTCCGCGGTCTGCTGCCATTCGTAGTAACCCACCGCCGGCAGCAGACAGCGGCGGGCCGCGGCGGCCTTGCGGAAGGCCGGCTTCCGGGTGACCGTCTCGCGACGGGCGTTGATCATCCGGGCGCCGCCCTTGGCGTCGGCGGACCAGCTCGGGACGAGGCCCCACCGCACGGTCCGTAGCTGGCGTACCGCGGTGGCGGGTGCGGCGGCCGGGTCGGCAGCGCCCTCCTTGGGCACGCGCTGCAGCACCGCCCGGACCGGATCGGTCGGGGCGATGTTCCAGGACGGCGCGAGATCCTCGTCCACCACCTCGTCGATGCCGAAGAGCCCGTAGAGGTTCGCGGTGGATGCCGAGTTCGCGTAGCGGCCGCACATGGGGTCGAGTGTGCTCCCGCCGGCGCCCGCCGGTGTGGGGCCGTGGAGCCGGTGCGGGTGCCGTGGAGCCGGTGCAGTTGCCGGGTGCGGGATCATGGTCGCCATGAGCAGCGCGCACGACACCCTCGTCCACGGCTGGGCCGCCCCGGTCGCGGCTGGTCCCGTCACCGGAACGGTCGCGGTGCCCGGCTCGAAGTCGCTGACCAACCGGGCGTTGATCCTCGCCGCGCAGGCCACCGGACCGAGCACCCTGGTGGCCCCCCTGCGGTCCCGGGACTCCGCGTTGATGGCCGCGGGCCTTGCCGCCCTGGGAGTGGCGGTCGACGACCGCCGGGCCGATTGGGTGGTCGGTCCCGGACCGCTGCGCGGACCGGCCAGCATCGATTGCGGGTTGGCCGGCACCGTGATGCGCTTCCTGCCGCCGCTGGCCGCCACCGCCGAGGGCGTCGTGGACTTCGACGGCGATCCGCACGCCCGGACCCGGCCGATGGGCACCGTACTGGACGCCCTGCGCGGCCTCGGCGCCCGGATCGACGGCGACGGGTTGCCCTTCACCCTGCACGGCGACGGCGCGCTCCGCGGCGGCACCGTGGTCATCGACGCGGCGGGATCCTCGCAGTTCGTCTCCGGCCTGCTGCTGTCCGGAGCAAGCTTCACCAAAGGCGTCACCGTGGTGCACGACGGCAAGCCGGTGCCGTCGATGCCGCACATCGAGATGACGATTCAGGCACTGCGCGCGGTGGGGGTCACCGTCGACGATTCTGCGCCGAACACCTGGCGGGTGCTTCCCGGGCCGGTGGCGCCCTGGACGCTGCCCATCGAGCCAGACCTGTCCAACGCCACCCCGTTCCTGGCAGCGGCGGCGGCGACCGGCGGCACGGTGACGATCCCGAACTGGCCGGTCGAGACCACCCAGGCCGGCGCGGAGATCCGGGCCATCCTCGCGACGATGGGCTGCACCGTCGTGCTGGACGGCACCGACCTGACCGTGACCGGACCCGACCGGCTGATCGGTATCGACGTCGACCTGCACGAGGTCAGCGAGCTGACCCCCACGGTCGCGGCCCTGGCGGCGCTGGCCGAGGGACCCAGCCACCTCCGCGGGATCGCCCACATCCGCGGGCACGAGACCGACCGGATCACCGCGCTGGCCACCGACCTGGCCGGGCTCGGCGCCGAGGTCATCGAGGACCCCGACGCGCTGCACGTCCTCGGCGGGGTGCGGCACGGCGGGCCATGGGCGGCCTGCGCCGACCACCGGATGGCCACCGCGGGCGCGATCGTCGGACTGCGGGTGGCGGGCGTGGTGGTCGACGACATCGGCTGCACGGCCAAGACGCTGCCCGACTTCGCGGCGATGTGGGACGCCCTGCTGACCGGTGGGCACGCGTGAGGATCCGGCGGTGAGCACCCTCGGAGACCGCTGGGACAACGACGACGTGCACGTCCGGGCGGGCCGTTCGTCGCGGCCGCGGACGAAGACCCGTCCCGGCCACGACGACGCGGTCCGCGGGACTGTGCTGACGGTGGACCGGGGCCGGTACGGCTGTCTCATCGAGGAGGACACCAAGCGGGAGCGCCTGGTGGTGACGATGCGGGCCCGCGAGCTGGGCCGCCGCGGCGTCGCCGTCGGCGATCGCGTCGACATCGTCGGGGACACCTCGGGCGGCACCGACACGCTGGCCCGGATCGTCCGGATCGCGGACCGCACGTCCGTGCTGCGCCGCTCTGCCGATGACGTCGACACCGCCGAGCGGATCGTGGTGGCCAACGCCGACCAGCTGGTCATTGTCTGTGCGCTGATCGATCCGGTGCCGCGGGCGGGCTTCATCGACCGATGCCTGGTCGCGGCCTACTCGGGCAACCTCGATCCGATCCTGGTGCTGACCAAGGCCGATCTGGCCGACCCGGCCGAACTCGTGGCGGCCTACGCGGGCCTGCGGCTGACCGTGGTCGCGACCTCGCGACCCGGCGGCCGGGGCAGCGAGATCGTCGGGTTGGCGGCCCTGGAGGAGCTGCTCGCCGACCGGAGTTCGGTGTTGTTCGGCCATTCCGGGGTGGGTAAATCGACGCTGGTGAACGCCCTGGTCCCGGACGCCGACCGGGCTACCGGACTGGTCACGGCGGTCGGCAAGGGTCGCCATACGTCGAGCTCGGCGCTGGCCCTGCGCCTGCCGGGGGGCGGCTGGGTCATCGACACCCCGGGGGTGCGCTCCTTCGGGCTCGCCCACGTGACGGCCGACGACCTGCTGCTGGCCTTCGAGGACCTGCTCGAGGCAACGGCCGCCTGTCCGCCCGGTTGTTCACATCTCGGCCCCCCGGCGGTGCTGGACTGTGCGCTGGACACGCTGGTGGCCGACGGTGGGGCCACCCCGGAGCGGCTGGCGTCGTTCCGCCGGCTGTTGCGGTCGCTGGCCGGTGAGGATCTCGATGCGCCGCCTCCGGAGGAGCAGGACTGACGCGGACGGTCACCGTGCGCTGTCCATGGGCGCGCATCGTTCACGACGCGACACTGATGTGAGTGGGGTCACTTCAGCTCGCCCGAGATGCACCACCACCCGGCGGGGCTGCGGAATAAGCTGAGCGCCAAGTTGTTGAACGCTCATGTAACCCGCGCGGCGCCCTCGGCGCCCCTTCGAAAGGCTTCCTCATGACCACTGCATCCACGACCGCCCTGACCGTTCTCTCCGCCGGCACCTGGACCGGCGACGCCGTGCACAGCGACGTCGCCATCCGCGTCCGTCACATGGCGGTCGGCAAGGTCAAGGGCACCTTCGAGCTCGCCTCGGCCGAGCTCGTCGTCCCGGAGTCGGGCATCGCCGGCGCCACGGTCACCGCCGTCATCGACGCCACCACCGTCAACACCAAGAACGCCGACCGCGACGCCCACGTCAGGTCCGGCGACTTCCTGGACGTCCAGACCCACCCGAACATCACCTTCGTCTCGACCTCCGTCGAGGACTTCGACGGCGAGGACTTCAAGCTGGTCGGCGACCTGACTCTGCACGGGGTGACCAGGTCCGTCGTCCTGGACGCCGAGTTCGCCGGCGAGACCGTGGACGCCTACGGCGCGACCCGCAGCGGCTTCACCGCGCACACCAGCGTCAACCGGAGCGAATTCGGGGTGACCATCGACCTGGCCTGGGGCGCCGGGAACAAGGTCGTCGGCGAGAAGATCGAGATCGCCATCGAGCTGGAGTTCACCAAGAACGCCTGACCCGACGCCGGCCGCTCCCGACCGGACCCGGAGGCCAGGAAGGACCCGTCACGTCACGGTGGCGGGTCCTTCCGCGTCTGCGGCGATCTCGGGCAGCGCCGAACGAGACCGGCGGTCCGGCAGGTCAGGTCGTCGAGTCGAGGCCGAGTTCATCGAGCAGGTAGACGATCTCACCCGGCGCGTACCACGCCAGCTCGAAATCCTCCGCCGAACCGACGACG
>JBDSLP010000067.1:0-19131 GCA_039916325.1 Nakamurella sp.
GGTCGAGAACCCGACCTCCAGCCACTGTTCTCGCCTCCTTACCTCCGGGCGCCGACCACCACTCGGGCCCACAGCCAATCCTCATGCACCCCTACCGCCCCCGCCGACCCAGCCTCCTTACAGACCCGTTACGGATCAGCAGAACGCTCCGCTCAGTTCGAGGGTTGCGGAGGTTCGCCGCCGCCTCGGGTGAGGTCACCGCTGGTCCTCCTGAGGGTGCTCGCCGACTCGTGGACAGTGGAGGAGTGTTCTCCGGTCTCGCTCCCGCCCGCCGCCGCCTCGTCGTGGCCCTGCTCGCGGTGGTCGGCGTCGCGCTGGTCGCCCTCGGCGTTGTGCTGGTCCTCCCCGACGCGGAGCCGGTGGCCGACCAAGAGTTGCCCGGGCCGGTCGTCCTCGTGCCCGGTTACGGCGGGTCAACCGCGTCACTGCAGTCGCTCACCAACCTGGTGCGCGCGGCCGGCCGGGATGCCACGGTCGTCGCGCTGCCGGGTGACGGCACCGGCGATCTGAACGCCGCCGCCGACCTCCTCGGCGACACGGTCACGGCGGTGCTGGCCCGTACCGGCGCGCCCAGCGTCGACGTGGTGGGCTACTCGGCTGGTGGCGTGGTGGCCCGGCTGTGGATCGCCGGCGGCGGCGGCTCGGTGCGGCGGGTGGTCACCCTCGGATCACCGCACCACGGGACGATGCTCGCCGACCTGGCGGGATCGGTCCTCACCACCACGTGCCCCGAGGCGTGCCGCCAGCTGGCCCCGGACAGTGATCTGCTGCGCGGGCTGAACGCCGGTGACGAGACCCCCGCTGGGCCGTCCTGGGTGTCGATCTGGACGACCCAGGACGAGACGGTGACGCCGCCTGACTCCGCGTCCCTGGACGGGGCGGTCGACATCCCTGTCCAGGCGGTTTGCGCGGGGGCGACGGTCGCCCACGGGGAGCTGCCGCGGTCGCCGCTGGTCCAGGCGATGGTGATGGCCGAACTCGTCGCGGGACCGCCCGTCGAACTGACCGCCTCGGACTGCGCGCGGTTGCAGGGATGACCGGGCCGGGCCCCGTTCAGCTGGTGATGTCCTTGGTGGTGAAGTTCGCCCACGCGCCGGCCAGTAGCACGCCTACGTAGACGGCCTGCAGGCCGAGTCCGCGGACGATGTTGCGCCACAGGATCGGGTCCCGGAAGAAATCGACGAACGACAACCAGTACCGCGTCGGCAGGTACGGCGCGATCGGCGACGCTGCGTCCAGGGTCAGCAGCAGCGACGACGCGACCAGCACTGCCAGCGCGCCGAGGGTCGCACCGAGAGGGGCATCGGTGAAGGTCGAGAAGAACAGCGCGACGGCAGCGACGCCACACATCGAGACGGTCACGTAGCCGATCGCCAACGCGGTCCGGCCGGCCAGCTGCTGGGCGGTCAGCGAGGTACCCGAGATTGAGACACCGCCGACCGTCTGGGTGTCGAACAATGTGATTCCGATCAGGTAGCCGACGAGGGCCACGGTGACCACCGTGACCAAAACGAACGCCAGCACCGCGATCAGTTTGGCGACCAGCAGCCGGGTGCGCCCGGCCGGCCGGGCCAGCAGGTAGCGCAGCGTGCCGGCCTGCGCCTCCCCGGCGATGGCGTCCGCCGCGACCACCGCCACCGCGATCGGCAGGAACAGTGGTAGCACGATCCCCAGCGCGGCCAGCGGGAACAATGCCCCGTTGGTCAGCACCGCGGACAGGAACGCCGGGCCGGACCCGGGCCGCGGCCCGAGATCGGTGACGGCCAGCAGTACCGCGACGGTGACGGGTAGCGCGTTCAGGACGCCAATCGTCGCCCAGGTCCGGCGGCGCCGGAACAGCTTGTGGAATTCCACCAGGATCATCAGGCGTCCACCCGATCCTGGCTGGTGCCGGCCGCGGCCAGCACGACCTCCTCCAGGGTGGGGCGGTCCAGCGCCAACCCGATGACCGGGACACCGGCCCGCACCAGCAGGGCGTTGACCTCGGCCGGGTCGTCCCCTCGGACGACGAGCCGGTTGCCCTCGGCCGAGACCACCCGTCCACCGAGCGTGGATCTCGCCCGGTCCGGGTGCGGGGTGATCACCACGGTGGCTCCGGTCGGTGCGGTCAGCACGGACAGCTCCTCCTGCAGCACCAACCGCCCCCGGGCCAGTACCCCGACCCGGGAAGCCATCAGTTCGACCTCGGCGAGCAGGTGACTGGACAGGAAGACCGTTGTCCCGGTCCGGTGCAAGTCCTGCAGCAAAGCCCGGATCTCCGCGATGCCCTGCGGGTCGAGGCCGTTCGTCGGCTCGTCCAGGACGAGGAGTTCCGGCCGTCGCAGGAGGGCACCGGCCAGGCCCAACCGCTGCCGCATCCCGAGTGAGTAGCCGCGGACCGGTCGCCGCCCGACACCTGCCAGCCCCACATTCTCGAGCACTTCCTGGATACGGGACCGTCGATTTCCTCGACCACCGCCGGGCCCGGAAGCGTCCAGCAGGGACAGGTTCTCATGGCCGGAGAGATGGGCGTAGAACGCCGGTCCCTCGACCAGGGCGCCGACCCGGGGCAACACTCGACGACCCTCCTTCGGCATCCGGCCCCCCAGCACCTCGACCTCCCCGCTGGTCGGCAGGACGAGCCCGAGGAGCATCCGGACGGTGGTGGTCTTGCCGGAGCCGTTCGCCCCCAGGAAGCCGTAGACGTCACCGGCCCGGACGTCGAGATCGATTCCGTCGACCGCGCGTACCGCACCGAAACGTTTGGTCAGTCCCCGGGTGACGATGACGGGAGCCGGACTGGTCATGGGGGTCCTGCGAAACCAGTGAGTTCGCGCGCGGCTTGGTCCAGGGCCGCCCCGGTGACGGTCCCGATGAGGCCGTAGGTGCTGCGACCGGGGGGGTCGACGACGAGAATGCCCAGTGGCCCGACAGCGATCCGGGTCCAGAGCTCGTTGCTCACGGCCGTCGGGTCGGCGTCGGCGCCCCGCCGGAGATCGCGGGCAACCCGGCCCGGCAGCGGCACCACCGCGAGCACGGTGACGCCGCGGCCGTACAGCACCATCCCAGGCGGCGCGCCGTCGACCGTGCGTCGGGGGAGCCCGGCGAGGGTGCCCGGCAGCGCGATCGGGGGGGCGTCGCGCGCGGCGTTGGCCAGCGCACCCAGCGGGTCGCTCCGCTGTTGCGTGGATCCGGCGGGCGGTGCGAACCGGGTCAGCTCCGCCGCCGGCGTGCTGAGATCGACGTCGAGAAAACGACTGTCGAGCGCGGGGACGGTTGCGCCGGCCCCGAAGATCTGCACCTCCAACGGCAGGCCGCTCGTCGCGTCGATCCAGATGTCCACCCGGGCGACTGACGCCGATGCGTCATCGGGCACGAGCCGCAGCCCGAGTGCGTCGCGGCCGGCGATCCGGTCCGCGGGTAGCCGGGTGAGTTCGTCGGGTTGCGCTTCCGAGAGCAGCCGCCGAGCCAGGGTGGTCGGCAGCAGATCGGTGGCGGTGGGCAGGCCGAGCGCCGCTGCGTCTCGGCGGGTCACCCGGTCCGGCTCGTACTCCCAGGTCCAGGACCCGGTGTCGTCGCGGTACACATCGGTCTCACCGCCCGCGGTGACGACGTCCAGCCGGCTGTCGTTCGCGCCCCGCCACCAGACCCGCATCGTGGTGCGGGCACTGAACAGGTCGGCGACCGAGCCGAGCTGGTCGGTCGAAGGCAGGGCCAGGCCCCCGGCGGACTCGGCGTAGCCGGCGAAGGCGACGTCGACACTGGCCAGCGCGGCGGCACTCAGCACCGCGGCGGAGCGATCGTCGTCCGCCGCCGGCCAGGCTCCGACCGAGAAGGGGAGGGCGGCGAGGACCGCGACCAACCCGAGCACGAGGGCCCAGCGCCGAGCGGCACCGTTGCCGGATGCCATGAAGCTCACCGTACCGAGGCCGTCGGGTGGGAAGGAGATCCGCGCGTCTCGGCGGTCGAAAGGGGCGACCGTCTGTCGTGGCCTACCGCGGAACAGGGCCGGGCCGGGTGCGGTCGACAGTGGCGCCGAGGGCACCCGGTCGCTCGGTCAGCGGTCGGCGGCCAGGGTGGCGGTGTCGATCACGAAGCGGTAGCGGACGTCGCTGGCGATGACGCGCTCGTAGGCCTCGTTGATCTGGTCCGCGGCGATGACCTCGATCTCGGAGCCCAGACCGTGCTCGGCGCAGAAGTCGAGCATCTCCTGGGTCTCGGCAATGCCGCCGATCTTGGATCCGGAGAGGTTCCGTCGGTTCGTCAACAGGGCGAAACAATGCACCGAAAGGGGGTTCTCGGGCAGACCGACCTCGACGAGAGTGCCGTCGAGACGCAGCAGACCGAGGTAGGCGGCCATGTCCAGGTTCGCCGACACAGTGTTGACGATCAGGTCGAACTCATGGGCGAGCTTCTCGAAGGTCTCCGGCTCGCTGGTCGCGTAGTAGTGGTCGGCGCCGAGACGCAGACCGTCCTCCTGCTTCTTCAGCGACTGGCTGAGCACGGTGACCTCGGCGCCGAGCGCGTGCGCGATCTGGACGCCCATGTGGCCGAGCCCGCCGAGCCCGACGATGGCGACCTTCTTGCCCGGACCGGCACCCCAGTGCTTCAACGGGGAGTACAGGGTGACGCCGGCGCAGAGCAGCGGGGCGGCGACATCCAGCGCCAACGACTCCGGGATGCGTAACACGTAGTTCTCGTCGACCACGATGGCCTGGGAGTAGCCACCGTCGGTGGGTCGGCCGTCCCGGCCGGTGGCGTTGTAGGTGCCGGTCTCGCCGACCAGGCAGTAGTTCTCGGCCCCGGCCAGACAGTTCTCGCACTCACGGCAGGAATCGACGAAGCAGCCGACTCCGACGTGGTCACCCACCTGGTGCTTGGTCACTCCGGACCCGACCTCGCTCACCACGCCGGCGATTTCGTGGCCGGGGACGATCGGGTAGTTCGTGGGGCCCCACTCGCTGCGGGCGGTATGGATGTCGGAGTGGCAGATACCGACGAACTTGATGTCGATCAGCACGTCGTGCGGTCCGACCTCGCGGCGCTCGATCGTGGTCGGTGCCAGCGGCTCGCTGGCCGATGGTGCGGCGTAGGCGTGAACGGTGGTTGTCATGGGGATCCTCCAGCTAGTGGTGCGGGCGGCGCCCGGGGGGTGCCGGAAACCGACTGCTCCGACGCTGGCGTCGGCGCGGCGCTTAGTCAGTCGGGCGAGCCGGGAGCGCAACGGGTTGTGCGAGCTCAGCGGTCGCCTTACCCGGGGCGCCGGAGGGAGAACCTCGACCACGGCAGATGTCCCGGATCGATCGACGGTGAACTGCACCAACCCGGCGTGGGCGTGGCGCAGCTCACGCGAGGTGTCTACGCCGGGGCCGGGATCGCGGTGATCAGCAGGTTGGACTCGTAGCTGCGGGCGGCTTCGTCGAAGACGCCGATGCAGGTGATGAGCAGCAGATCGGAGGTGTCGGACCCGCGCAGCAGAGCCGGATCCAGCTGGGTCTTCTCGATCTCGTCCCGTCGGCTGACCAGATAGTCCAGTACCCGTCCGTCGGCGGTGGTGACGCTGACATGGTCGCCCGGATTCAGGGCGTCCAGCGCGGCGAAGGCACCGAGTCCAGCGGCGCGGGAGTCGATGTGGCCGGTGATCAGGGTTCGGCCGGGTCCGCCCGGGCGCGGTCCGGCGACCCACCAGCCGGCCGTGGCGATGTCCGCCGGTGGGTCGAGGACGCCGTCGGCGGAGACACCGATGGGGACGACGGGGATCGCGCCGGTGTCAGGCAGCCGGACCTCGACCGGCACCCCCGCGAGCGGGGGTCCCTCGGCGACAGGGGAGGCGGACGGTGCGGTCTGGATCGGCTCGACCGGCGTGCTCTGGTCCGCTGCCGGCGGGACGGGGGCCGTGGCGGGAGCGGTGACGGCATTCGGCGCGGGGTCGGTCGTGACGGTGGTGACGGAAACGGGGGTCCCGGTGCGGGGCGGCGCCGACGCAGCACCAGAGCCGCCGGGAGCCGGTGAGGCCAACGCCAGGGCCGCGACGACACACATGGCCGCGCCGACCCCGGCTACTGTCACCCACCGCCGTCGTGCTCGCACGGCCGTGGCGCGGCCCGACGAACCGGACCGCGCCACGTCCTCGCGATGTCGCATCGACGTCAGAGGCTCAGCCGCGTCGACGTCCGACGGTGACCGCACCCGCGGCACCCACCACGAGCAGGCCGGCACCGGCCAGCAACGCGATCAGGGCCGTGTTCCCACTGTCGTGCAACGCGGCGAACTGACCGCCGGTGCCGGCCGAGACCGCCGACGGCATCGTCCCGGAGCCGGTCATCAACTGGCCGCGTGCCGCTCCGCCGGGGGCGGTGGCGGTGTGGACGTTGACGTAGTAGCCGGCCGGATCGGCGACGATCGCGTCGAGCACGGCCTTGTCGACGGTGATGGTGGCGGATCCGCCCGCATTGATCACGGCCGCGTCGAAGGGAACGACGACGTCACCCTTGGTCCCCGCGGCGCCCTTGTGGATGTGACCCATCGTGGCGGGCTCGGAGCCCTGGAACGAGATCTTGTAGGTGAGTGTGCCGGCTGCGGCGTCGATGTCGAAAGTGCCGGACACCTTGTCCGACGCCGAGCCGGCGGGGACCTGCTCGGAGCCACTTCCCGAGCCGCTCAGCGTCACGGTCGCGGCCGCCGCCGGCAGCGCTCCGGCGAGCATGAGTCCGCAGACTCCGGCCACGGCGAGGGCTCGGACGGCGGTGAGGCGAAGACGGTTCATCAGTTTGCCTTTCGACGGCTACGCGTCGTCGGAGGTCGCCGGCGCGGTGATCTGAACTGACCGCCAACGTACGTGGGTTGTACGTGGGTTCGACGGTCGGGCACGCCCGGCCGCACCCAGCGGTCGTTCGTGTTCATTGCTGACACGCGACCACGGGCGTTTCGGTTCAGCGGTCCCCACATCCATGACTTGAGGTGACGTCCGTTCCGGCTGCCATCGGCCGTCTTCCTCACGATCGGGTTCAACGGGTCGAGCCTATTTTCCTGCACCTACCGGCCGGCGCGGATCACGCGTCTCCGGTCGGTCGGGTTCTGCCGCGCCGCCGTTCCCGCAGGTGCGTGACGGCGGGCACGGCGAGACCGACCACGACCACCACGACCGCAGCGATCGAGATCAGGTCGATGTGGTCCTTCACGAACGGGATCTGACCCAGGAAGTAGCCGGCCAGGGTGACCGCGGCGACCCAGACCAGGCCACCGAGCGCCGAGTAGAGCGCGTACAGCCGCACGTTCATTCGGGACACCCCGGCCATGACGGTCGCGATCGTTCGCACGATGGGCACGAACCGGGCGAGCATGACCGCGACCCTTCCGTAGCGCTGGAAGAATACGTGCGAGCGATCGACGTACTCGGTTTTGAGGAACTTACTGTGGTCGGTGAACACCGCCGGTCCGACCTTGAACCCGATTGCGTACCCGACCATGTTGCCGGCGAACGCCGCCGCCCAGAGCAGCCCGATGAAGACGATCAGATTGATCTGCAGGCCCTGCCCGCCACCGTCGGCCGCCGCGACGAGCAGCCCGGCCAGGAACAACAACGTGTCACCCGGGAGGAAGAAGCCCAGCAGGATCCCGCACTCGGCGAACACGATCAGCAAGATGCCGGCCACCGCCCACGAGCCGAATCCGTTGATCATGGTGGCGGGATCGAGCCAGCCGGGGAGCAGTGCCGCGGTGGAGGTCATGGGATGCCTTTCGGGAGGGCGGACGCCGGGCGCCGGGAAACCGGGTGGGGAGCGGGGACCGTCAGGGTCCGTCGCTGGTGGCCAGGCCGTTCTGATAGGCGAAGACGACCGCCTGGACCCGGTCGCGCAGCTCGAGTTTGGTGAGGACGCGACCGAGGTGGGTCTTGACGGTGGCTTCGGAGAGGAACATCTGTTCCGCGATCTCGGAGTTGGAGCGCCCGGTCGCGACCTCGATCAGCACCTCGCGCTCCCGCGGCGTCAACCTGTCCAGGAGGACAGCACCGGGTCCGTCGGGTCCGGGGGGCCCCGGCATCTGAGCGGCAAAGGTGTCCAACAGCCGCCGGGTCACGCGGGGCGCGATGACGGCGTCACCGCGCGCGACGGTGCGAATGGCCGAGGTGAGTTCGGCCGGTTCGGCGTCCTTGAGCAGGAATCCGCTGGCTCCGGCGTGCAGTCCGGCGAAGGCGTACTCGTCCAGGTCGAAGGTGGTCAGGATCAGGACCCGCGAGCGCGGGGCCCGGGCGACCACCCGCCGGGTGGCCTCGATCCCGTCCAGGCCGGGCATGCGCACATCCATCAGCACCACGTCGGGGTCCAGCCGAATCGCGAGATCGACCGCCTGGAAGCCGTTGTCGGCCTCCCCGGCGATCACGAGATCAGGTGTGGAGCCCAGCACCATCCGGAACCCCATCCGGATCAACGGCTGGTCGTCAGCCAGCAGCACCGTGGTCACGGGGTCGGCCCGGTGGTCAGGGGCAGCATCGCGACCACCTGCCATCCTCCCGTGGGGCCCGGACCGGCGTCGACGGATCCGCCGAAGAGCGCGGCACGCTCCCGCATCCCGACGAGGCCGTGGCCGGCTACGGGGTGGGGTCCCGGTCGCGAATCACCGGTTCCGTCGTCTTCGATCCGGACGTCCACCGCCGGTTCCCGGTACTGCAGGGCGATCCGCACCCGGGTGGCCGCGGCGTGTTTCACGGTATTGGTCAACGCCTCCTGCACGATCCGGTACAGCGTGGCCTGCGCCGTCGGAGTGGGGTCGAAAACGGTTCCGTGCACAACCATCTCGATCTTCAGGCCGGTCGCGCGGACGGCGGTGAGCAGGGTGGACAGGGTGTCGATCATCGGTGCCGGCTGCAGGGTGGCGGCGGACCGGTCGTCGCGCAGCACGTCCAGGACGCGCCGGGTGTCGGCCAGGGCGTCACGGCCGGTCCGCGACACCTGTCGCATCGCGGCTCGGGCATCGTCGGGGCGCTCCGTCAGGGTGGCCCCGTCGGCCAGGGTGATCATCACCGACAGGCTGTGCGCCACTATGTCGTGCATCTCCCGGGCGATCCGGGTCCGCTCGGCCGCCGCGGCGATCAACGCCTGCTGATCCCGTTCGCGTTCGAGACGGTCGGCACGCTCCTGCAGCAGGGCGAATCCGATCGTGCGGCTCTGGACCGTCGTGCCGAGCAGCAGGGCCGCAACGACCACGCCGCTGAGCTGGAAAAAAGTGCGGACGAGGCCGTCCTCGTGACCCCAGCTCAGACTGGCCAGCACCACCCCGACCTCGAGAACCGCAGCGGACACGACGGCCTCGCTGCGCCGCCGATGTGCCGCGACTGTGTACAGCGCAATCAGCAGCGCGAGGTCAGCAGCAAGTTCGATCCCGCTGAACCACTGCAGGAGGGCGACCGCGACCACCACCCCGAAGACCGCCGACGGTGCCCGACGCCGGAAGACCACCGGCAGCCAGAGCGCCAGGTGGAGCGTGAGGGCGGTCGTGCCGGCGTCCTGTCCGACGGCGTCGGGCAACGTCCCCAGGGTCAGCACCAGGACCAGGACCGCGTCGGCGGCGAGCGGGAAGCGATCGACCCGACGCACGACGGTCGCTGCCGCTTCCTCGGCCTGCATCAGCCACCGGGCCGACCCTCCGCTGCCGTCCGACCGGTCCGGTGTGCGGGACCTGCGGCGCGCCCACTCCATCACCTCAGCGTGCCAGGACCGGACGCGGCGCGCGGGACCGCCCCGGGCGGAGCCGACCACGACGGACCGGGAAGGGCTCATCGGTGGAGATGCCCGCTTCCGGTCTCGGTCACCGAATCTGAGGGGGCGGGGCCGACGACCTTGGCCGGACCGGCGGATCGACCCGCGGTCGGACGGTGGTCGATCACCGTCGAGGATCGCCATCGGAGGATGACGGGGTACCGCGTCCACCACCGGTACGCGGTGAGGCACACCAGCAGCCAGCCCGCCCCGGTCATCCAGCCGCCGACCACATCGGTGGACCAGTGCACGCCCAGGTACAGCCGGCTCAGCCCGATCACCACGACGGCCACCACGACCAGCAGATATCCCACCCATCGCCCGACGACCGACGCCACCCGGGGCAGGAACACCACCGCCAGAACGCCCAACACCGCCACCGAGGCCAGCGCGTGCCCGGACGGGAACGACTGGTTGGTCTCCTCGACCAGGCGGAACTCCGCCGGCGGTCGCACCCGGCCGACGATCTGTTTGGACACGACGACGAGAAGTCCCGCCCCGGCGGCCACCGCGGCGACCAGGACCCCCTGGTCCCGCCGACCGCCTCGGGTCAGCAGCCAGCCCGCCGCGACCAGGGCCAACGCCCCCATCACCACGGTGCTGCCGACCTCCGTGATCACCCGGGCGATCGTCGTCAGTGCTCCGGTCCGGTGGTCGATCAGCCATGTCCAGACCGGTCGATCCACCGCGGTCAGCCCGTCCCCCTCGGCGGCGGCGTCGGCCAGCAGCGAGGCCAGCACGCCCACGATCAGCAGCGCGATCCCCCGGACGAGCAGGAATTCGGCGCGGCCGGTGTCCAGGTGGGTGCGTGCGCGTACCCGGGCCAGGACCGCGACGACGACCAGTGCCATACCGGCCACCAGGTAGGGGATCCAGGTGAGCCCGACCGCAGCGCCGACCGGAGCGGTGGGCGCCGCCCATCCGGACGTGGACAGGGGGACGTCGAGCAGCACCAAGGTCATGCGGGCCTCACGGGAAGTCGGGGACGGTCCCTGATGACGGTAGGGGGCACCGAGGTCCAGCGCATCGACTCCCCGACTGGTGCGCCGTACGGCCGGTGTGCAACCCGGGGATGACCGGCTCTACCGCAGCAGGATGACCGGGAAGCGACCAGGGGGCGATTCGCGCGGGCCGGGTTCTGCGCACACTCGATCGAGCCCGGACCGACCGGCGCGATCTCCCCGCAGCCGAAGGCGGCCCACAGCCATGACCCCCCAGCGCATCCTGGTGGTGGAGGACGACGCCCGCCTGCGCATGACACTCCGACGTGGGTTGCAGGAGGCGGGATTCCACGTCGACGCGGCCCCGGACGGGGGGACGGCTCTCACCCGACTGGACGCCTCGCCGGCCTACGCGGTGATCGTGCTGGACATCGGGTTGCCCGATTCCGACGGCCGCGACGTCTGTCAGGCCATCCGGTCCCGCGGCGTGGACACCCCGGTGCTGTTCCTCACCGCCCGCGGTCAGGTCGGCGATCAGTTGAGCGCTTTCGCCGCCGGTGGGGACGACTTCCTGGCCAAGCCGTTCCACGTCGAGGTGCTCGTGGCCCGTCTCGGATCACTGGCCCGCCGAGCCGACCCGGGCAGCGACCCGAACCCCACGACGGTGCTGCATCTCGACCCGCGGACCCACGCCCTGATCTCCGGGGCGCACCGCATCCCGCTGACGCCCACCGAGTACCGCATCCTGGGATGCCTGATCGGCTCGACCGCGACTGTGATGCGCCGCCGAGCGTTGGTGGGCGCGGCCTGGCCGCAAGGTGCCGCCGTCAGTGACAACACCCTCGACCAGTACGTGGCCCGGCTGCGGCGGAAGCTGGTCCTCGCGGGCGACCGGGCGCGGGTCGTGACGGTCCACGGGGTCGGCTACCGCCTCGAACCGGTGGTCCCTCGATGAGGACCCGGCGGTCGATGACCCGACAGCCGATGACCCTGCGCAACCGGGTGGCCCTGACCGCCCTGGTGGTACTCGCGCTGTGGGTGGTGGTACTCACCGTCGGCGTGAACGTCGTGCTGGGGATGCGGCTGGCCGCCCAGGCCGACGGCGCGCTCCGGACCCGGGCGCAAGCCGCCGCGTCGACCGTGCAGGTCGGGTCCGACGGCGGCTTCACCATCCGGGACACCGCTGACGACACGGCTGTGGACAACGGCACCTGGATCTTCCGGGCCGGTCAGCTGGTGGAGGAGCCGGCCGGGGGTCGGCGGCTGCGGCCGATCGCCCAGGGACTGACCGACCGCGGTCAGGTCTTCCTGACCACCGACGGCTCTGCGGGTAGCCGCTGGTACGCCGAACCGGTGCGGTCCGACGGCGTCCAGGTCGGCAGTGTGGTGACGCTGATGTCGTTGGCCCCGTACGGCAGCACCGAGCGCGTCGTGCTCGTCGCGACTGTCGTACTGGCCGTGCTGCTGCTCGGTGGTGCGTACCTGGCGCTACGGGCCGGCGTCGGTCTCGCCCTGCGTCCGGTCGACGAGATGACCGGTCAGGCCGCCCGGTGGAGCGCCGACGACGGCGACCGTCGCTTCGGCACCGGGAGCCGTCCGGTGGAGCTCGAGGTATTGGCATCCACTCTGGACGGTGTCCTGGACCGGATCGCCGCGGTCCTGAGGCACGAACGACACTTCAGTGCCGAGATCTCCCACGAGCTGCGGACGCCGTTGTCCCGGCTGTCCACCGACCTGGAGCTGTTGGAGCGCCGCGCGGACCTCCCAGCCGACGTGGCAGCGACGGTGGCAGCAATGGCGACCGACGCGGACGAGCTCGCCGCGATCCTGGAGACGCTGCTCACCACCGCCCGGCAGCAGCACGGCGTCCCGGGCCGGTGTGACGCAGAGGAGGTGGTCAGGTCCCTGGCGGCTCGGTGGACACCGGCGCCCCAGGTCCGACGCGGCGACGGACCGGTGGTCGTCGGGGTCGCGTCGGCGGTCCTGCAGCGGGTGCTGATTCCCGTGCTGGACAACGCCGCCCGCTACGCAGAGTCGGCCGTGGTCGTCCGGATCCGTGGTCAGCGGGGTCACGTCCGGATCGAGATCGCCGACGACGGGCCGGGTATCACCGGCGTGGACCCCCTCGACGTGTTCGAGCCCGGCCGACGGGGACACGCCCACGACGATCACCCCGGCTCCGGACTGGGCCTGTCGCTCGCCCGGCGTCTGGCTGTCGCCGCCGACGGCACCATCTCCGCGACGTCCTCGCCCCGCGGCGCGACCTTCACCCTCACCTTGCCGTCCGGATGAACGGCGTCCCCGGGCGTGCAGGTTCCCTGCGGTCAGCCACCGATCCCCGGCTGACCCGGGGGGCTCGAGGGCGAGTCCGGTCGGCGCTGATGGCGGTCGCGCGGTACTTCCGGAGTGCGCCCCTGACCTCGGCGCTGATCGTCGTCATCTGGGTGCTGGCGATCGTCTCAGGGGCAGTGGCCCTCGACACGCCGGCTACCGTGCTGGGCGCGGTCGCCACCGGCCCGGATACGCTCCTCGCCGGGCGCTGGTGGACCGTGCTGACCGCGCCGTTGTGGTGCGCCGATCTACCCGGCTACCTGATCACCACCGGGCTGCTGGTCGCGGTGGTGGCACCGGCGGAGAAATCCTGCGGTACCAGGCGTATCGGTGTCCTGATGCTCGTCACCCAGGTGGCCACCACGGTGATCGCCGCCGTGGTCGTACTGCTCGCGGCGGCGGCCGGTGACGAGTGGACCGAGCTGCTGGCCGGTACGGCCACCGCCGGCGCCGGCCCGATGGCGATCGGCGTCGGGATGGCGTTCACCACCCGGTTCGGGGCGCTCTGGAGGCGCCGCCTGCGCCTCGTCGCGCTGCTGCTGGTGTTCGTCCTGGTCGCCTATTCGGGGACCCTGCACGACGTGATCCGGATGGTCGCGGCCCTGACCGGAATGGTGGTGGGCCCACGGCTGCTGGGACGGTCGCCGCGGTCCGGTGAGCTCATCACGTCCTGGCGCGAGCGGCGGGTTCTGGTCGCCCTGGTGGTGGCGGGTACGGCGATCGGCCCGATCGTGGCCGCCCTGTCCGATACACCGATCGGGCCCCTGTCGGTGCTGCGCTTCCTGTTCCTGGCCCCGAACCCGGACGCCGCGACCGTGCAGCGGATCTGTCTGGACCCGGCGATGCTGGACGACTGCCGGACGCTGCGCGCCCAGCTGCGGTTGGGCGGAGTCGGTCCGGCCGTCATGTCGGCGATGCCGGTGGTCCTGCTGCTGACGGCCGCGGTCGGACTCCGACGCGGACGGCGGTCTGCATGGGTCGTGGCCATCCTGGTGAATGGGGCGCTGGCCGCTCTCGGCGTGCTGCTGGCCGGCCAACTGTTCGGTACCGGGGGCGAGCAGCTGGCGGTGTTCGGGGGCCTCCTCGGCACGCAGGCCCTGATCGCGATCCTGTTGCCGCTGGGCGTGCCGCTGGTCGTGGCGGGACTGCTCTGGCGCAACCGGGACGCCTTCGACGTCCAGATGCCTGCGCTGACCAGGCGACGCGTTCTCCGTGTGGTCATGGCGACGCTGGTCACCGTCAGCGTGGTGTATGTGGTGCTCGGGCGTCTGGTCCGCTACCAGTTCGATCAGCCCCCCACGGTGGCCGGTCTGCTGGCCGACCTGCCGACCCGCTTCGTGCCGCCCGGATACCTGGGCGAGCTGACCCCGCGGTTCCTGCCGGTCGGGACGGCCGCGACTGTGCTGTATGACTGGTCGGGGGTGGTGTTCTTCCTCGTCCTCGCGGGTGCGCTGGCGATCTCGTTCCGCCGCAACGCATCGGGCACCGACGCCACCGACAGGGCGCAGGCCGCCGGAATTCTCCATCGCCACGGCGGGACCTCACTGTCCTATCTGACGCTCTGGCCCGGCAACAGCTACCACCTCACCCCGGACCGGACCGCCTACATCGCGTATCGGGTGGTCGGCAGCGTGGCCGTGAGCGTCACCGGCCCGGTCGGCGCACCCGGGGCCCGAGGCGACGCCGCCCTCGGCTTCGCGGCCTGGTGCGCCACCCGCGGACTGACTCCGTGCCTGTACAGCGTCCCGACCGACGTCCGCGATGTCGTCGGGGCCGAACTGGGTTGGCGGTCGGTCCAGGTCGCCGAGGAAACCCTGCTGCCGCTCCCCACTCTCACCTTCACCGGTAAGCGCTGGCAGGACGTACGGACCGCGCTGAACAAGGCGACCAAGACCGGCATCGCCGGTCAATGGTGGTCGTATGCCCATGCCCCGGTGTCGGTGACCGAACAGGTCAAGGCCATCTCCGAACAGTGGGTCGCCGACAAGGGACTCCCCGAGATGGGTTTCACCCTGGGAGGTCTGGACGAACTCGCCGACGAGGAGGTGCGCTGTCTCGTCGCCGTGGACGCCCACCACACGGTGCACGGCATCACCAGCTTCCTGCCCGTCCACCGGGACGGGGCTGTCGTGGGCTGGACACTGGACTTCATGCGCCGGCGCCCGGGCGGCTTCGTCGGCGTGATGGAGTTCCTCATCGCCACCGCGGCCTTGGAGTTCCAGGAAGAGGGTGCGGAGTTCCTGAGCTTGTCGGGCGCGCCGTTGGCCCGGATCGACCGTGGGGCCGACCAGGATCCGGTCCAGCGCCTGTTGGACACCCTCGGGCGGGCGCTCGAGCCGGTCTACGGGTTCCGGTCGTTACTCGACTTCAAAGCCAAGTTCCAGCCGGTCTACCAACCGCTCTGGATGTCCTACCCCGAAGCCGCCGCCCTTCCCGGGATCGCGGGCGCGATCAGCCGGTGCTACCTGCCGCACCTCGGTGCCCGGCAGGGCGGCCGGTTGCTACGCCGGTTGACCCGTCGGCCACGCCTCGCCCGCACTCAGGAGCAGATGGCGGCGGCAGCCACGTCACCAGGAGAACAGAAATGAGCATCGTCAGCGCAGTCATCGATCCGGTCCTGGGTTTCCACGGGTGGCCGGCCTACGCGGTGGTCGGCGGGTTCGCCTTCGCCGAGGCGGCGATCTTCGTCGGCTTCATCCTCCCCGGTGAGACCGCGGTGATTCTCGGCGGGGTGCTCGCGTTCCGTCATTCGGTCTCCTTGACGGTGATGGTCGCGGTGGTGGTGGCGGCGGCCATTGTCGGTGACAGCGTTGGCTACGAGGTCGGGAAGCGTTACGGCCGAACGATTCTCGGGTCACGCATGCTTACCCGGCACCAGCCGGCGATTGATTCCGGGATGGAGCGGTTGAGGAGGTTGGGCGGTCGGGCCGTCTTCCTCGGACGGTTCACCGCGTTCCTGCGGGCGGTGATGCCCGGAATGGCCGGTACCGCAGGGCTGAGGTACCGGACCTTCCTGCTCTGGAACGCGGCCGGCGGGTTGCTCTGGGGTGCGGGCTTCACGATCCTGGGCTACCTGGCCGGCGCGAGCTACACGTCCCTGGAGAAGTACGCCGGCGTGTTCAGCTGGGTGGTCCTGGGGTGTGTCGTGCTGGCCGTCGTGGTGTGGCGGGTCCGTCGTCGGCGGGCGGAGCCGAGCTCGTGACAGGTAACAGCAGCGTGAAGGTGGGTGGATCGGTGTCGGTCAGACGTAGCCGTCCGCCTTGCGACTCGGCGAGCCGCCGGGCCAGTGCGAGGCCGATTCCGTGTCCGGACGCCTGGGCCGCACGTCGTTGGAACAGCACCTCAGGATCGAGGGACAACCGGGGACCCTGGTCGGCGACGTCGATCGCGACCGCATTCTCGAGCCCGCGCACCGTCACGGTCACGGCGCCGAGCCCGTGTCGCTCGGCGTTGTCGATGAGGACGTCCATGATCTGGGTCAGTGCGCCCAGTCGGATCTGCACTTGAGGGGCGCTGTCCGCCATCAGCCGCAGCGGTCTGCCGCGGGCGGCGAGGAGCGGGTGCCACCGTCGGCGCAGATCTTCGACGAAGTCGTGGGCGTCGAAGGCGGTCGATGGCTGCGGGAGATCCCTGGCCAGGAGGAGTAACTCCTCGATCGTGGATTCCAGTCGATCGGTGCTGCTCAGCGCGGCGACGATCGCGGCCCGCAGGTCGGCGCCCGGCTGATCCAGTGCCAACTCCAGTTGCATCCGCAACCCGGTCAGCGGTGTCCTGAGCTGATGTGAGGCATCCGCGGAGAAGGAGCGCTCACGATCCACCAGCGCACCCAGTCGGATTGCTGTGCGGTTGACCGATTCGGTGAGCGAATCGATCTCGGTGATTCCGGCCGGCTGCGTCCGGACGCTGAAGTCTCCACCCCCGAGCCGTTCTGCGACCTCGGACAGGGATCTCAGCGGGCGGACCAGAAGGCCGGCTTGTCGACGTGCGAGCAACCAGGCGATCAGCAGGGCGGTCGCGGCCAGCGCCAGCATGCCGAGCCAGACGCCGCCGATCTCGGCGTACACCGCTGACCTGCTGGAAGTGGCGAGTACCGCACCCACGACGGCGTCACCGTCGGACACCGGGGCGGCTACGCCCAGTCGGCCGTCGACCATCCCGTCGCCGCTGATCCCCCGGAGGGCATCGGAGATCAGGGGCACACCGTGGTCCGGTCCGGTTCCGCTGATCCTGGCCCCCCGGCCGTCGTACACCGCGACCTGGACGCCGTCATCCGCCGCTGCCGGAACGCTGGGCACAGCTCGGGTCAGGTCACCGGACGCAGCCAGCGCCGCCGCGTCGGCGGCCTGCTCGATGGCCGTGTAGCGATCGGCCAGCAGGAACTGCGCGACGGCCGCTGCGAGCGGCACGCCGAACACCGTAATCGTGAGAGCGGCCAGGGCCACGGTCAACCGAACGATTCGTGCCCGCATGAACGGTCCCTCCAGCGCGTGTGGTGTCAGTGTGCCCGCGCTCGTCGTCTCGTCTCGTCGGCCGCTTCTTCTCGGCCGATCTTTTGCCCTGCGTTGGCCATCTGCTGCCACGCCGTTGGCACTGCGCTCCCTAGCGTCGAAGACATCCGGTCACTGGCCGGACGTTCCCGTCCAATGACCGAGGAGACCAGAAAATGCGTGTTCGTCCGAGCACCGTGCGCTTCATGGTGGCGGCGATCGCCGTCGCCGGGACCCTCGCGGCGTGTTCGGGGGGTACGGCGACGCCACCGAACGTGATCGCCTCGGGCACCGCCCCAGCCGCGAGCGGCTCCGCCGGCACCACGCCGCAGGCCAACGTGACCGAGTCGAACCCGGCGGGCGACATCCCTGACACGCAAGCCTTTGTCGACTTCACGCCGCCCGCAGGCGGCTATTCCGTCAAGGTTCCCGAGGGGTGGGCCAGGACCGACAGCGGCGGCTCGGTGCTGTTCAGCGACAAGTACAACAGCATCAGCATCGACACTGCGGCCGCGTCGGTGGCGCCCAGCGAGCAGTCCGCCGCCACCGAGTTGGCGGCCCTGGGATCGACGACGCCGGGCTTTGGTAAGGGTTCGGTCACCACCGTCCAGCGCACGGCAGGTTCGGCGGTGTTGATCACCTACACCGCAGATTCGCCGGTGAACGCGGTGACGGGCAAGGTGGTGTCGCAGGATGTCGAACGGTACGAGTTCTGGAACAACGGCCGCACCGTGACGTTGACGTTGTCCGCGCCGGTAGGTTCGGACAACGTCGACCCGTGGCGTACCGTCACCGACTCCCTGCAGTGGTCGGCATGACCGGCTACCGCAGCTCCGTCGCGACCGTTCCCGAGACAGTGAACGGGCCGTCAGCGGCCATCGAGGCGCAGGCGCTGTACCGCTTCTTCCGCGCCGGGGAGGAAGAGACCCTGGCGCTGCAGGGCGTCTCCCTCACGGTCGCGGCAGGTGAGGTGGTGGCGGTCACAGGACCGTCCGGGTCAGGGAAGTCGACCTTGATGGCGCTGCTGGCCGGGCTGGACGAACCCGACGGCGGGACGGTCCGCGTTCAGGGGGAGCGACTGAGTCATCGAACCGAAACTGCCCGCGCCCGCATGCGAGCCCGATCGATCGGTGTGCTGTTCCAATCAGGGAACTTGCTGGCCCACCTGACCGTGACCGCCAACCTCGATCTCGCCCAGCAGCTCAGCGGTCACCACCGCCGACCGGTCATCACCGGGCTGTTGGCCGAGCTGGGTCTGACTTCGCGGGCCACCGCCTACCCGGCGGAGCTCTCCGGCGGCGAGCTCGCACGCGCCGGTCTCGCCGTCGCGCTGGCGAACGAGCCGGCGGTCTTGCTGGCGGACGAGCCGACCGGTGAACTCGACGCATCGACCGAAGCGCAGGTGTTGAGCCTGTTGACGTCGCGCGCTGCCGCCGGCGTGGCCATCCTGGTAGCCAGTCACAGTCCGGCGGTAGCCGGTATCGCCGACCGGACCATCACCCTGGCCGACGGTGTGGTGACCTCGTGAGCCGCCCACAGGTTGCGACAGACCACACGTCCGGAGCGACGGGCACCGGGACACCGCTGGTGTCCTGCCGCGACGTCGCGCACACCTACGGCAGCGGCATGAACGCC
>JBDSLP010000068.1:0-15288 GCA_039916325.1 Nakamurella sp.
CCCATCGATGACATCGCAGGAGGAGTTCACGATTCAGGTCGAAATTCATGAGCGTACTTTCTGTCGAGAGTATGAAGGCAGTCGAGTGGGTGAATGAATGGGCGGCCGCAGGCACGGATCAGGCTGCGACCCTGCGGGGCCGACCGCGGGGACGCTTCCGCGCGATCACGACCCCCTGGTCGAAGATCTCACCACCCCAGACCCCCCACGGCTCCTGACGTTCCAGGGCGCCGGCCAGACAGGACGACCGCATCGGACACGCCTGGCAGAGCGTCTTGGCCTGCTCGAGGTCGGCCGGGGACTCCGCGAAGAACAGGTCGGGCGCCGCCGAATGGCAGGGCAGGTCGGCGGTTGCCGCCGACAGATCGCCCGGTGCGAACGCGACACTGAGTAGGGTCGCCATGGCCGATCACCTCCAAAAAGGATTGTTGTGTGTGTCCGAGCTGGGGCCGGGCACCAGGACTGGTGGGGCCGGATTGGTCGGGGACACACAACAGCCGCGGCGCTCGGGTGAGCGGGCCGCGGCCGGAGGTGAGGAACTACTACCAGGAATGACCTAGCAGGACAGCTCTCCCCGGAACCGACGGGTGGAATTGGGCGCGATCCGTCGCGTGGGCACATCGACGTGCGCCGGCGCCCCGCGAAGGGCCGTACCTTCGACACGCGGGGATCCGGCGACGTACTGCGCAGCGATGTTCTTCATGTCCGGACCCCTCTCGGTCGTCGCTCCCCGTCGGAGGGAGGCTGGTGGACCCGGCGATCGCCGTGGTTCGGGGACGAGCGTAAAACTCCGCCGCCGCAGGCGCAACCGAATTAACGCAAAGATCCTGCAGACGATTTTCCAGCCGGGGCGGGCGCGGCCGTGGTGCGTTGCGCGCTGGCGACCACGAGGCGCTGCACATCGGCGCCGTACAGATCCAACTTGCTCCGGCCGATACCGGGGATGGCGAGCATCGCTGCGTCGTCCGTCGGGCAGCGTTCGGCGATCGCGTACAGGGTCGCGTCGGTGAAGACGACGTACGGCGGCACCGATTTGTCGGCCGCCAGCGCCTTGCGCCAGGCCTTCAGCCCGTCGACCAGCTCGGGGTCGGCGGTCGACGGGCAGTTCTCGCAACGACCGCTCTTGATCTCCAGCGGCGTCCGCACCGGGCCGCCGCAGAACCGACAGCGACCCGGCGCCGTCCTGCCGCCCGCGCGGTTCATCGGCAGTGCGTCGGGCGCCAGGCCGTTGAGGAAGCGGCTGCGGCGGCGGGTCTTCCGACCGCCCACCGCGCGGGCCAGCGACCAGGACAGCTGCAGAGTGCTGCGGGCCCGGGTCACTCCGACGTAGAGCAGCCGGCGTTCTTCCTCGACCTCTTCCGGGGTCTCGGCGTGCTGGATGGGCATGGTGCCGTCGGTGAGCCCGACCAGGAACACCACGTCCCATTCCAGCCCCTTCGCAGCGTGCAGCGAGGCCAGCGTGACGCCTTCGACGGTCGGCGCGTGCTGGGCCTCGGCCCGCTGCTCGAGCTCGGCGACCAGCTCCGGCAGACCGGCGCCCCGGTCGAGCTCGGCGAGATCCTCGGCCACCGAGACCAGGGCCACCAGCGCGTCCCAACGGTCCCGCAACGATCCCGCCGCCGGGGCGGCGTCGGTGAGCCCGACGTCGCGAAGCACCCGCCGGGTCGCCGGGACCAGCGCCACCACGCGGCCCTCGATCGGCCCGTCCACGCCGGATCGGGCGGCGACGCGCAGCGCCTGCATGGCCTGACGCACCTCGGACCGGGCGAAAAACCGCTCGCCGCCGCGGACGACATAGGGAATCTTGGCCCCCGCCAGGGCCTGCTCGAACGCCTCGGATTGCGCATTGATCCGGTAGAGCACGGCGATCTCGGCCGGCGAGGTGCCCGACGCGATCAGAGCCTGGCAGCGTTCAGCCAGCGCCGCAGCCTCTGCCGCCTCGTCGGGATACTCCGTGTACACGGGCTCGGGCCCATCGGGCAGCACCGGACGCAGCCGGAGCCGGAACCGCGACGTCGGACCGACGGTCCCGGCAATGACCCGGTTCGCCAACGACACGACCTGCGGCGTCGACCGGTAGTCACGCTCCAACTTCACCACGGGAGCGTGCGGGTAGCGGCGGTCGAAGTTGAGCAGATAGTTCGGCGACGCGCCGGCGAAGGAGTAGATCGTCTGGTTGGCGTCACCGACGACGGTGATCTGGTCGCGACCGCCGAGCCAGGCGTCCAGCACCCGCTGCTGCAGCGGGGTGACGTCCTGGTACTCGTCGACGAAGAAGCAGCGGTAACGGGCACGGAACTCCCTGGCCACCTGCTCGTCGTCGTCGAGGGCGGCGCAGGTGTTGAGCAGGATGTCGTCGAAGTCCAGCTGCTCGGCGTCGTTCTTGACCGATTCGTAGGCCTCGTAGGCCTTGGCGATCAGGTCGGCGTCCAGCGGGGTGTCGCGCTGGATCTTCGCCACCGCCGCGGCATAACCGGCCGGCGTGACGAGAGTGGCTTTGGCCCACTCGATCTCGCTGGCCAGGTCGCGCAGGGTGGCGACATCGGTACCGGCCCCGACGCGGCGGGCGGCACCACCGACGAGTCGCAGCTTCTGCTCGACCAGGGGACGGACCTGCTCGCCGCCGGTGACCTTGGGCCAGAAGTATCGCAGCTGCCGCAACGCGGCGGCGTGAAAGGTGCGTGCCTGGACCCCACCGACACCGAGATCCCTGAGCCGGACACGCATCTCACCGGCGGCTCGGTTGGTGAAGGTGACGGCGAGGATCTCCGACGGGTGGTGCAGATCGGCGGTCACGAGCTGGGCGATCCGGTGTGTGATGGTGCGGGTCTTGCCGGTACCGGCGCCGGCGAGCACGCACAGGGGTCCGGACGGAGCCGTCACGGCCGCGCGTTGCTCGTCGTCCAGACCGACCAGGGGATCCCTCACCGATCCATGGTCGCACACCTGTACGACGGTTCCGTCGTGTTGTCCACCGGTGGCGACGATCGCGGACCGTCAGCCTCGGGCCCAGGCCTCGATGAGCTGCCGGGCGATGGAGATGCCCGACGGCAACCGCAGCGTCGGGTGAGCGGCCTCATCCGCCAGCACCGACCGGACCTCGTCCCTCGTCACCCAGCGGGCCGACTCGATCTCTCCGGCCCGCGGTTGCAGCTCGGCACCCCGCTCGGCGCGGGCGGCGAAGCCCACCATCAGCGACCGCGGGAATGGCCACGGCTGCGACCCGAGGTAGCGGACGTCGGCGACGTGCACGCCGACCTCCTCCCGCACCTCCCGCACGACTGTGGCCTCGAGCGATTCACCGGCCTCGGTGAACCCGGCCAGGATCGAGAACCGGTGGGCGGGCCAGACGGGCTGGCGGGCCAGCACACAGGAGTCGGCGCCGTCGTGGACCAGCATGATCACGGCCGGGTCGGTCCGCGGGAACTCCAGGTGGCCGTTCGGACAGGTGCGCGACCAACCTGCGGTGGTCGGGGCGTTGGCGTCGCCACATCGCGGGCAGAACGGCGCCAGCCGGTGCCAGGTGAGGACGGCCACCGCACTGGTCAGCAGACCGGCTTCGGTGTCGTCGAGGACCTCGCCCCACTGCCGCAACCCGCCGCCGGTGCGACCCCAGCCGTCGGACTCCTCCGCCGGCTGCACGTCGACCGGTCCGGAGACGGCCCAGACGTCGACGCCGTCGACCACTCCGAGGTGTACGGCGTCGGTGGTGGGGGTGTCGCCGAATTCCAGCGCGGGCCGGTAGCGCAGCCGGACCCGCGATCCGTCGGTGTCGGCGGGTACCCGACCGTCCTCGTCCACCACCAGCACCCGCGCGGTCGGCCAGAACGCGGTGGTGTGCGCCGGCGAGCGGAAGTCCTCACCACGGTCGGCGGTCCCCCGGGAAAGCGTCGGGGTGAGCCCGCCGGTGAGCCAGCCGGCACCGAGGGCACCGCCGGCCGCCAGCGACGGGAGATCGACCTCGCCGAGCCCCTCCGTGCCGAGAACACCGTCGGCTCCGGCCATCTCCGTCACGGCAGGACCAGCGGCAGGATCGCGGACAGCGGCGCCTCGATGGTGGCGAGATCCCCGACGACGACCCCCATGAACGCTGACGGCGCCAGGATCGTCCGGGCGATGTCGTGGACCTCGGCGGCGGTGACCGCGGCGATGTCGGCCCGGTAGCCGTCCAGCCAGGCACCATCCAGGCCCGAGCCGGCGAGCTGGGAGATCATCGAGGCATACCCGGCCTGGGTGGCCAGCGACGCGGCGAGCGTGCCCAGCGCGTAGTTGCGGGCGGACTCCACCTCGGCGTCGGTCGGCGGGGTGAGCGCCATCCGGCCGAGCTCGTACTGCGCTTCCCAGACCGCTGCGGCGGTGGACTCGGTGGTGGTGTCGAAGCCGACGGTGATCGCCGCGCGGCCCGGCCAGAACGACACCGACGAGGATGCGCTGTAGGTGAAACCTTTGTCCTCGCGGATGTTCTCGACCAGTCGGGACGAGAAGTAACCACCGTAGACGAGGTTGGCCAGCTGCTGCGCAGGGTAACCCTCGTGTTCGCGACCGACGGCCGGGGCGGACAGCCGGACCTGGGACTGCACCGCACCGGGGTTGTCGAACGCCGCGATCGGAGCCGCGTCGACGGGCGGCGGCGGGCTCATCGAGACCGTATTGCGATCGGATCGCCACTCCCCCAGCGCCGCGCCGACCTGGGCGACCACCTTGGCCGGCGACAGGTCACCGACGAGGACCAGCACGGCCCCGTCCGGAACCGCCTGACGGCGGAACAACGAGCGCACCAGGGCAGGAGTGACCACGTCGACGTCCTCGGCGAGCGGGGTGTCCCAGGCGGCGGCGTGCTCGCCGAACCGCTGGTGCTGCAGGTGGGTGCGGACCACCGCCGACGGCTGGGACAGGGAGATCATCAGGTGTTCGTGGAGTCTCGCTCGTTCGACGCGGATCTCGTCGGCCCGGAACGCCGGATCGGTCAACGAGTCGGCCAACACGGCGAGCAACGTCGCAAGCCCCGTCGAGAGCACGGAACCGGCGACGAGCAGCCGCTGGGCGTCGACCGAGGCGTCCAGATAGCCACCCACCAGCGCGAGGTCGGCGTCCACCTGCGCGCGGTCGCGAGAGCCGGTACCGAGCATCAGCGTGGACGCCAGCACCTCGGCCCGGGCGCTGTGCAGCCGCGGCAGCACCCGCCCGGCGGCGAACGGGATCCGCAGCCGGGCCTCGACCAGCGGGGTGCCGGGCTTGCGGATCGCGATCAGCCGGAGTCCGTTTTCCAGCAGCACGTCCACCGTGCGCGGGGTCCGGGCGCCGACCGCGGTGGTCAGCGCCGGGATCGGGCGGGCACCGAGCGGGGTCCGGCCGATCTGGACGGCGGTCCGGCGCCGGGGAGTGCGCGAGGGCCGGGACGGCGTGTCCACCGACGGGTCACCGTCGGGGGCAGCCGCCCGTGGGTCGGCCGACGCGGCGGAAGTCGGTGAGCGGCGGGCCATCAGCGGGCTCCGGCCGGGTTGATACGCAGCACGGCACGCCTCTCAGGGTCGAGAGTCGCTGCCGCGGCAGCGATCTCGTCGGTTGTCAGATCCGCGACGACAGCCGGGATCTCGGTCAGCAACTCGGCCCGGCCGTGCAGCAGCTCCAACGAGCCGAGGCTACGGGTGCGGGCCCCGATGCTGTCGTTCTCCCGGTACAGACCGGTGACGAAACGGGCGACCGCCCGGACCCGCTCACCCTCGGTCGGACCGTCGGCGGCCAGGGCCGCGATCTGGGTGTCGGCCGCACCGACCACCTCGGCCCACGGCACGTGCGGCGGATAGATCGCCCCCAGCACGAAGACGTCGGGATCGCGGGCATCCAGCGGTCCACCGACAAGGCCCGGGCCGGCCCACATCTCGGTGGCGAGCTCACCTTTGGCGACGATCTGGGACTGCAGCCGGGACGACTCCCCCTCGGACAGCACCGATCCGAGCAGCACGGTCGCGAGATACTCACGCAGCTGCGCCACCGGGTCCGGCAACCGCCAGCCGACGGCGAGCGCCGGAACCGGGGCCAGCGGATCCTCGCGATCAGCCTCCCGGACCCGGTCCGGCCACGGCTCGGCGAACGACGGTCGCTCCGGCGCGGGCCGGGCCGGGACGTCGTCGAAATGACGGTGGACGAGATCGGCGGCCTCGTCGGGATCGATGTCACCGGCGACGGTGAGCACCGCGTTGGCCGGGGTGTAGTAGCGCTCGAAGAAGTCGGCGCAGTCGGCGACGGTGGCGGCCTGCAGATCCTCGAAAGCACCGTAGCCGTCGTGGGCATTGGCGAAGGAGTCGAACAGGACCGGCGGCAGGTGGATCCACGGAAAGCCGCCGTAGGGACGACTCAACACGTTGAGCCGGATCTCCTCACTGACCACGTCGACCTGGTTCTTCAGGTTCTCCGCAGTGAGGGTGGGCGCCCGCATCCGGTCCGCCTCGAGGAACAGGCCACGTTCCAACGCCGCGGCCGGCAGCACCTCGAAGTAGTCGGTGTAGTCGGTATGGGTGGATCCGTTGAAGATGCCACCGGAGGACTGGACCAGCCGGAAATGCTCCAACTTCGGCAACGACTCGCTGCCCTGGAACATCAGGTGTTCGAACAGGTGGGCAAAACCGGTGCGGCCCTGCGGTTCCGACCGGAAGCCGACGTCGTAGTGCACCGATACACCGACCACGCCGGCGGTTCGGTCGGGGGCGAGCACCACCCGCAGACCGTTGTCCAGGGTCAGCCGGGAGACCGGGTAGTCCGCCGTGGGCAGCTTCGGTCCCGAGCGACGGGACGGCGGTTTCGCCGTCCGCTGCGCTTTCTGGGGGTTCGGGGCAGAACGGGATGCGGTGCCGGCGGACCGGCGGGTTGCGGGAGGCACCCTGCCACCTTAGTTGTGGCCACACCGACGTGTCCGCGTGACGCCGATCAACGATCGGCCGACCGGGTGAAGTCCCGGCCCAACCCGGCGAGCTCGCTCCACAGATAGCCGATCGCCTCGCAGCCGCGGCGCAGCAGATCCACCCGGGCGTTCTCGTTGGGCGCGTGGATCTGGTCGGTGTCGGTCATCACGCCGATGAACACCAGCGGCGCATCCATCGCCTCGGTGAGCTCCGCCTCCGGGCCGGAACCGCCCTCGCGGGTGAACAGCACGGCCTTCCCGTCGAACGCACGGCCCAAGGCCCGCGCTGTCGCGACCGTCGCGGGATGGGCCGGATCGACGTACAGCGGACGCACACCCACGCCCTCCCAGCTCATCTCGACCAGCGCCCCCGGCGCGGCTAGCTCGGTGAAGAACGCCGTCACGGCTTTCTGGACGGCCGCCGGATCCTGGTGCCCGACCAGGCGGAACGTGAGTTTGGCGTACGCGTCCGTGGGCACGATGGTCTTGCCACCGGGTCCGGTGTAGCCGCCCCACATGCCGTTGACCTCGGCCGTCGGTCGACTGCCGGTCCGCTCCAGGGTCGACCAGCCGGCCTCGCCGTAGGCGGCCCGGGACTGCGCCGGCCCCGCCAGCCAGCGGGCCTCGTCGAACGGCAGCGCTGCGGTGGCGGCCCGTTCGCCGTCGGTCGGCTCGATGACGCCGTCGTAGAAACCGGGGACCGCGATGTGCCGATCGACGTCGTGCAGGGCCGCGACCAGCCGGCAGAGCTCGGTCAGCGGGTTGAGTACGGCACCGCCGAAAGATCCGGAGTGAAGGTCGATGTCAGGTCCGTGGACGTGCAACTCGGCACTGACCAGGCCGCGCATCCCGACACACACGCTGGGCGTGTCGGCGTCGAACATGCCGGTGTCGGTGACCACGATCAGGTCGGCCGGCAGCTGCCCGGCGTGGGTGGCGAGCAACTCACTGATGTGCGGCGACCCGGACTCCTCCTCACCCTCCACCAGCAGGGTGAGGTCCACGGCCGGGGCGGTCCGGCCGGTGGCGGCCAGATGGGCGCGGATCCCCAGCAGGTGCATCAGGATGTTGCCCTTGTCGTCACTGGCGCCGCGACCGTGCAGCACGCCGTCGACGACCCGCGGCTCGAACGGCGGATACGTCCAGCGGTCCGCACCGTCGGCGGGCTGGACGTCGTGGTGGCCGTAGACGACGACCCGCAGCGCATCCGGATCGCCGGCGGGCCAGTGCGCGTACACCGCGGGGAGCGCGGCGGTGTCGTCCCAGACCTCCACGGTCGGGAACCCGGTACGCCGCAACGCCTCCGCCAGGAATTCGGCACTCCGTCGGACGTCGGGGTGATGATCCGGGTCCGCACTCACCGAGGGGATGCGCACCCAGTCCATCAGGGTGTCGAGCCAGTCGTCGAAGCCGGCGGCCACCGTGTCGTGTTCTGCAGTCATGCCTGGACAGTAGAGCCTCACCCGCAGCGCGGCACCCGACCGGGGCTCAGCTGTCGAAGCCCAGCTTGCGCAATTGCTTGGCGTCGCGCTGCCATTCCTTGGCGACGGTGACGTGCAGGTCGAGGTAGACCTTCTTGCCCAGGAGAACCTCGATCTGGCCGCGGGCCCGACGCCCGACCGCGGCGATCTTCGAACCCCCCGCTCCCACGACGATGGCCTTCTGCGAGTCCCGCTCGACGTAGATGGTCACGTACACGTCGAGCATGTCGTCGCGGCCCGGGTGCGGCAGGATCTCCTGCACCAGCGCGGCCAGTGAGTGCGGCAGCTCCTCGCGGGCACCGTCCAGGGTGGCCTCGCGGACGATCTCGGCGATCCGCGTCTCGATCGGCTCATCGGTGATCTCGGCGTCCGGGTACAGCCGCCCGCTCACCGGGAGCTGCGCGATCATCAGCCCGATCAACGTGTCGACCTGGAAGTTGCTGTGCGCCGACACCGGGATGATGTCGGCGAACTCGCGGACCTTCTCCAAGGCGACCAACTGCTCGAACACCTGGTTCGGCTTGACCCGGTCCGTCTTGGTGACGATCCCGATGACCGGCTTGCCGCGGGACTGCTCGGTCAGCTCGGCGGCGATCCGGCGGTCACCCGGCCCGATCTTCTCGTCGGCGGGTACGCAGAAGCCGACGACGTCGACGTCGCTCCACACCTCGCGGACGATGTCGTCCAGGCGCTCGCCGAGCAACGTGCGGGGCTTGTGCATCCCCGGTGTGTCGACGATGACCAGTTGCGCATCCGGCCGGGTGACGATCCCGCGGATGGCCCGCCGGGTCGTCTGCGGCTTGTCCGAGGTGATGGCGATCTTCTGCCCGACGAGCGCGTTCAGCAGCGTCGACTTGCCGACGTTGGGCCGTCCGACGAAGCAGCCGAAGCCCGAGCGGTGGGCGGGTGCGGTGTTATCGGTCATGAACGTCCTCGTCGTGCGGGCTCGGCCGGGATGTCCTCGCCGATGACGGCGTCATCGGTGTCGGAGGTGGTGATGGTCTCGGGTGCGTCGGGGTCGGGTGTGCCGGCCGCGGTGATCCGGTGCACCAGGACGGTCTGCACCCGGGGCCGGCCGCGACGGTCGAAGCCACCCTCGCCGTGCAGCAGCAGGCCCTCGACCTCGGCCTCGGCGCCGGCCAGCGGCACCCGACCGAGCAACTGTCCGAGCAGTCCGCCGACCGTCTCGACGTCCTCGCTGGGCAGCTCGACGTCGAAGATCTCACCGAGGTCCTCGACGGCCAACCGGGCCGAGACGCGCACCAGATTCTCGCCGAGATGCTCGATGGGAGACGGCGTGTCAGCGTCGTACTCGTCGGTGATCTCACCGACGATCTCCTCGAGGATGTCTTCGATGGTGACCACGCCCGCGGCCCCGCCGTACTCGTCGATGACCACGCTGAAGTGGTTGCGGTCGCGCTGCATCTCGCGCAACAGCGCGTCGACGTTCTTGGACTCCGGGACGAACACCGCGGGTCGCATCAGCTCGGTCACCGGCAGACCCGGCTCGACGGCATCCGGCCGCAGCGCCCGCTTGACCATGTCCTTGAGGTAGACGACTCCCAGCACGTCGTCGATGTTCTCGCCGATCACCGGGATCCGGGACAACCCCGACAGGTCGCACAGATTCAGGGCGTGCCGCATGGTCTTCGTCGACTCGATCCAGACCACCTCGGTCCGGGGGACCATCACCTCGCGGACGATCGTGTCACCCAGGGCGAAGACCGACTGCAGCATCTCACGTTCGGTCTCCTCCACCACCCCCCGGTCGCCGGCCATGTCGACCAACTCCCGGAGCTCGATCTCCGAAGAGAACGGCCCCTCACGGAAGCCGCGGCCGGGGGTGATCGCGTTGCCGGTGGCGATCAGCAGGTTGGCCACCGGCGACAACACCGACGCCACCGCCCTGGTCGTGCCGGCGGCCAGCAGCCCGACCCGGTAGGGATGCTGGCGGCCGAGGGTCCGGGGCAGCACACCGATCACGGCGTAGCTGATCACCACCATCACGATCACCACCCCGAGCAGCACCCACACGCTGAAACCCCACGTCGACAGCGCGACGGTGGTGACCAGCACGGTCGCGGTGAGCTCGGTGGTCACCCGGAGCAGCAACAACAGGTTGGTGTAGCGGGGCCGATCGTTGGCCACCTGCAGGAGCGCCTCGGCGCCCCGGGTGCCGTTGCGCCGCAGCTCCTCCACGCGGGCATGCGACACCATCGTGATGGCGGCGTCCCCGGCGGCGCACAGACCGCCGACGAGGACCAGCGCCGAGGCGAGGAACAGCAGGAAGACATCCGTGCCGTCCAGCGGTGTCACGGGCGGGACTCCTCCGCACCCGCCACCGGGGCCTGCTCGCCCTGCAACCCGACGGTGCCGAGCACGGCCCGGTCGACCGCCGCCAGCCGGGCCCGCGCCGCGGCCGTGGCCCGGTGCTCGCGCCACTGGTCGAGCAGGTCGTTCTGCAGGCGGAACATGACTTTCTCGTCAGCGGACTCGGCGTGGTCGTAGCCGAGCAGGTGCAGGATCCCGTGCACCGTCAGCAGGTGCAGCTCGTCGTCCAACGAATGGCCGGCCTCACGGGCCTGCTCCCGGGCGACCGCCGGGCAGAGCACCACGTCACCGAGCAACGCCGGGCCGGGCCCCGCGTCGTCGGGACGGCGGGCGGTGTCCAGCTCGTCCATCGGGAAGCTCATGACGTCGGTCGGGCCGGGCTCGTCCATCCACTTGAGGTGCAACTCGGTCATCGCCTCGACGTCCATCAACAGCACCGACAACTCGGCCAGCGCGTTGATGCCCAACTCGCCGAGGGCGAACCGGGACACCGACACCAGTGCGAGCTCGTCGACGCCGACCCCGGACTCGTTGGCGATCTCGATCCCCATCAGGCCGCGCCGCCCGTTCCCGTCCCACCGGTTGCCGGACCACCCAGCTCCGGGTCACCCACCCCGGGGCCGGTGTCCGGGCGGCGAGCCGGCGCCTCCGGACGGGTGCGGTGCTCGGCGCGCGGACCGCCGGGGCGACGGGACTCCGGGCTCCCGTAGCGCGACGACCGGCCGGGCTGCCGGTCCTGGACCAGCGGGTTCGGCTCCGGGTTGGCCGCTGTCCAGCTCTCGTAGGCGTCCACGATCTTTCCGACCAGCTGATGCCGGACCACGTCGGTGGAGGTCAGCAGCGAGAAGTGCACGTCCTTGACCGATGCCAGGATCTCCCGCACCACCTGCAGACCGGACTTCTGCCCACCGGGCAGGTCGATCTGGGTGACGTCCCCGGTGACGACGATTCTCGAGCCGAAGCCGAGTCGGGTGAGAAACATCTTCATCTGCTCGGGCGTGGTGTTCTGCGCCTCGTCCAGGATGATGAAGGCGTCGTTGAGCGTGCGACCGCGCATGTAGGCCAGCGGCGCCACCTCGATGGTGCCGGCCGCGATCAGCCGCGGTACCGATTCCGGATCGATCATGTCGTGCAGCGCGTCGTACAAGGGACGCAGATACGGGTCGATCTTGTCGTTCAAGGTGCCGGGCAGGTAGCCCAACCGCTCGCCCGCTTCCACCGCCGGCCGGGTCAGGATGATCCGGTTGACCTGCTTGGCCTGAAGCGCCTGGACGGCCTTGGCCATCGCCAGGTAGGTCTTGCCGGTACCGGCCGGACCGATGCCGAAGGTGATGGTGTTCTGATCGATCGCGTCGACGTAGCGCTTCTGGTTCAGCGTCTTGGGCCGGATGGTGCGGCCCCGGCGGGACACGATGTTCAGACCGAGCACCTCCACCGGTGACGCCGAGCCCTGGGCCAGCATGCCGATCGAGTGCCGGATGGCGTCCGCGGTGATGGGCGAGCCCGCGGCCTGCAGATTCAGCAGTTCGCGCAGCACCTTCTCGGCGAAGGCGACGTCCTCGGCGGGCCCCCGCAGGGTGATCCGGTTGCCGCGGACGTGGACGTCGGCCGCCAGTAGTTCCTCCAGCTGCCGCAACATGGCGTCGCGGAAGCCGAGCAGGCCGAGCATGGCCTGCTCGTCGGGGACGACGACGGTGGCCTCGGTGTGCTCGCTGAGCACCGCGGCCGCCCGGGACGAGGCCTGGGCGGCGGAGAGCTGGGCCGACGACAGCGGACGGTCGCTCGCGGCGGGCATCGACTGGTCGCCGAGACGCGACGAGGAGTTAGACGGATGGTTCGAAGCCGAGTTGGATTCCGGCACCTGGAGTATTGCCTGCCTTCATGACGGGGACCCGCGACAACGGGAGTGGTCGATGCGCCGGACGTCATCCGGGCACCTTCCTCGATTCTACCGGCGGGGCTCACGTCGTCCGACAGCGTTTCCGGGTGGGGCCGCCCGGCACCGGACGGGGGTCAGAACCCGGGCAGCCGGGATCCGGCGAGCAGGTGCAGGTGCGCGTGGAAGACGGTCTGCCCGCTGCCGGCACCGGTGTTGGCGACCAGCCGATAGCCACCCTCGGCGACGCCCTCGACGGCGGCCACCCGGGCGGCGGTGGTGATCATCGCCGCCGCAATGCCGGGTTCGGCCGCCGCGACCTCACCGAGGTTGGCGAAATGCCCCTTCGGGATGACCAGCACGTGCACCTGGGCCTTCGGATCCAGGTCGCGGAAGGCCAGCGTGTCCGGGGTGTCGGCGACGACGTCGGCCGGGATGTCACCGGCGGCGATGGCACAGAAGACGCATTCGGGCATCCGGGAAGTCAACACCCCGGCCCCGGACACGCGCATCCCGGGCTCATCGGATGCCGCTGCGGGCGAAGCCCTGCACGAAGTAGCGCTGGAAGACCAGGAACAGCGCGACCATCGGCAGCACGTTGAGCAGGGCGAAGGCCATCGTGGCGCCGTAGTCCGAGCCGAGCTGGCCCTGCAGGTACAGCAGCCCGATGGGCAGGGTGAACAGCTGGTTGATCTTGAGTGCGATCAACGGCCAGGCGAAGTCGTTCCAGGTCTGCATCAGGCTCATGAAGAACAGCACCGCCAACAGCGGCTTGGACAGCGGCAGCACGACCCGGGTGAAGACCCGCATGTGGCCGGCGCCGTCGATCCGGGCCGCCTCGATGAGATCCCGCGGGATGGCCAGCACGAACTGCCGCGCCAGGAACACCCCGAACCCGGACGCGGCCGACGGCAGGATGACCGCCCAGTAGCTGCCGTACAGGCCGGCCGCGGTGACCAGCTTGAACAGCGACACCATGATCACCTGGATCGGGATCATCAGCGTCGAAAGAGCCACCAGGAACAGCAGTCCCGAGCCGCGGAACCGAAGGTGGGCGAACGCGTACCCGGCCATCATGCTCACGACCACGGTGATCACCGCGACCACCAGCGCGATGGCCACCGAGTTGCCGAACCAGGTCGCCACCGGGAACGAGGAGAACACCCGGTCGAAGTTGTCCAGGGTGACCGACCGCGGCCAGAGCCGCAACGTGCGGTCGAACAGCTCCGAGCGGCTGGAGAACGCGACGATGACCATCCAGTACAGCGGGAACAACACGACGCCGCCGACGACGACGGCCAGCGCGATGCGCAGCGCCAGCCCGCCCCGGGCGCGGCGACGACTCGCCTGCCGCTCCCGGACGGGATCCGCGAGCCCGGTGGGCGCCACCAGGGTGCTCACTGGACCAGGTCCCGGTTACGGCTGGTGCGCCATTGCACTGCGGTGAAGATCAACGTGAACAACAGCAGCACCATCCCGATCGCCGCCGCATAGCCCTGGTCGCGGGTGACGAATCCGTTGTCGTAGGCGTAGGTGACCAGCACCGACGTCGCGTTCTGCGGGCCGCCGCCGGTCATCACGAAGATGATGTCGAAGACCTGGAACGAGTAGATGACGTTGAGGATGAGCAGGAAGAACGAGGACGGACCGACCATCGGGACGGTGACGTTGCGGAAGCGCTGCCAGCCGTTCGCGCCGTCCAGCTTCGCCGCCTCGTAGAGGTCCGGGCTGATCGCCTGCAGGCCGGCCAGGTAGATCAGCATGTTGAACCCGACCCGCCACCACAGCGTCACCAGGATCACCGAGGCGAAAGCCGCCGCACCCCCGGACTGCCACGACACGTCGGGTAGGCCGACCGCCCGCAGCATCTTGTCCAGCAGACCGGTGTTCTCGTCGAAGATCAGCACACCGATCAACGCGGTGGCCACTCCGGAGATCGCCATCGGCAGGATGAGGATCGACCGGAACACCCCGCGGGCCGGCAGCACAGAATTGAACAGCACCGCGATACCCAGCCCGAGCGCCATCGACAGCGGCGTGACGATGACCGTGAACGCAACGGTGTTGACCGTCGACCGCCAGAACAGCGGATCGCTGAGCAGCCGGCCGTAGTTGGCCAGCCCGATGAAGTCGCCGTCGCCGAAACCGTTGGTCCGCTGCAGGCTGATGGTCAACGCCCAGACCAGTGGGATCAGGACGAAGATCGCGAGCAGCGCGAAGTTGGGCGCCAGAAAGGCGTAGGCGGCCAACGACTCACCGCGCTGACCCCGCCGTCGGCGCGGGCTGCCGCCCGGGTGCGGCGGGGTGACCGACGGCGACGCGGCAAGGCCCACGTCCCCGCCGGTCGAGAGGCCGGTGGTCACGACGCGGTGGCGGCGGCGATTCCCGCAGTGAGCCCGGCGATGGTGTCCTCGGTGCTCTGGCCGCCGACGAAGGCTCGCTCGAGCTGGTCCTGCAGCACCGTGATGATCTTGCTCATCGACGGCGACGCCACCTGCCCGGAGTCCTGCGCCTTCACACTGCCCGCCTGACTGATGAAAACCGGCGACAGCTCGGGCCGGACGGCGAACTCGATGCCCTGCTCGACCAGGTCGGCCCGGGTCGGCAACAGTGAGGCGCCGGCGCAGAACTGGCGCATGGGCTCGGTCTGGGTCACGAAGTCGAGGAACTTCGCGGCCAGTTCCGGCTTGGCCGTCTGC